>NZ_JRVI01000050.1:0-37748 GCF_000783375.1 Sphingomonas sp. Ant20 | reverse complement strand
GGGGGGGCGCCATCGCGCGCGACGCCGTCACCACTATCTCGTCGCAGGCTCAAACTCCGTTTCGGGCAGATCCGACGTCGTCGTGCCGAGCGGATAGCAGACCAGCCGCAGCCCGCCCGCCGCCGCCGGAACCGCGGGCAACGCCACCCGGTTGAGCCGGCCCGCGACGGCCTGCACCTCGGCCTCGGGAACACTTCCGGGTTGCTGTTGGCGAGGGTCAGCCAGGCAAACAGGTCGACCGTTCGCCCGTTCGCGGCGAGCGCAGCGACGTAGCTCGCCCGCCAGTCGAACCCGGACGCGAGATAGGACAGACGCACCGTGACCGTGCGCGCCGCCGGGCTGATGGTCGTTACACTCAGCACCGGCTTGCTCGACAGGCCGCCTGGGACGCCGGCGAACGCCAGCCGCTCCGCGAGACCCGAACAGCGTAAAGCCTCGATCCCCGTCACCGTGCGGAGGATGACGCCCGGTGCCGGGCCGGCGACAACGGTCGCGGGCTCGCTGGTCGGTCGTCCGGTCGCCCTTTCCGTTCGGGTCAGCGTCACGTCACGACCCAGCGTACCGTCGACGAGCGAGGCCGGCGACAACAGGCGGGCGTCGCGGTTCTTCTCGATCGTGCCGCCGGGCAGGCCGTCGATAACTGCGCTGACCGGCACGATCCCTTGCGCCACGCCCTCGAACCGCAGAACCGCCGGTCCGCGCGGCAGCCGGACGCGACGCGTCTCCGTCACCAATGCAAAGCCACCGAGATACTGGAGGGTCATCGCCCCGCGGCCATAAGGTGCCCGGTACACCGTGAGCGAGACGCGGTCCGGCGCGGACGAGGTGACGGTCGTCTGCGCCTCCGCCCTGCCCACCAGCAGCGCGACCGCCAGGAGCAGCAGATGGCGCATCAGTAGCGCGTGTCGAAGGTCGCCGTCACCGTGGTGCTGCCATTGGCCGGCACCGATACCTGCCACGCCAGCGTGCCGGCGGTGCGACGTTCACCCTTCGCGCTGTCCTCGACGACCCGGACGTCGCCCCAGTCGAGCCCGCCCTGGATGAGCTCGACCGTGACCGGACGGGCGCGGGCGTTAGTCAGCTTGTACTGCATCGCCGTGCGCCAGCGGCTGTCACCCTGCCGCGTGCGCGACACGGTGACGGGCTGCACCTTCACGTCGAACGCGTCGCCGGTGGGAAGCGCGATGGTCGACCCTTGCGGGGTATGCTCGATCCGGTTTTCGCCGGTGAACTGCGGCTGCCCGCGTGCATCGCGGACATAGACCCGGACCACCCCCGCCGGCAGCGCATCGCCCAAGCCTGCTGCCCCCGAGTTACTGAACCGCAGCACCGACTGCGCGCTGCGTGGTTCGTCCGAACTGCCGAGCCAGCCATTCTCGAACCGATAGCCCGCGCCCGCCGCCACGCCCTTGGCATCGAGGAAGCTGACCTGCTTGGTCTGCTTGTCGGCGATCGTGGTGCGTTCGGCCAGCGGATAGAGGTAGAAGTCGCCGAGCTGCTCGCGCGCGGCGCTCTCGGTGCCGGGGCGTGTCGTCGTTCGGCGGCGCGGACGCGGCGCATAGCCGCCGCTGCCGTCATCGTCGGCGCTGCCGACCTCGCCGGCGACCAGCAGCGTTTTGGCGTTAGCGAACGTCGTCCCGCTGCTATTCTTCAGTGTTACCCAGCCCTGGATATCGACCGTGCCGCTCTTGTCGTCGAACAGCGCGACGTAATCGGCGCTCCAGCCGAGCCCGCGGCTCAGGTAGGACAGCGTCGCCGGACGGGTTCCTCCGCGCGTGCTGGCCAGTGTCACCGACAGCGTCGGGCGCGCCCGCAGCGCGTCGGGCACCCGGTCGAACACCGCGCGCACCGGCAGGCCGTCGTCGCGCAGTACCTCGACATGACCGTTCACTTCGATGACCACGCCGCCGTTCACCGCCAGCACTTTCGCGCGATCGCGGGTTTCCGCGCCGGTGGCCGGATTGGTCCGCACCAGCGTGATCGTCTCGCCGACCGCTTTCTCCATCAGGCTCGACGGGCTGAGCAGGTCATAGTCGAAATTCTGCTCGACGATCGCGGCATCGGGCACGGTCAGCGACACCGTTTCCGGTCGGATCGCTGCGCTCACGTCGGGGAAATTCTGTTGAACCCGCCCGCTCGCCAGGTTCAGCGGACGGATGTCCTGCACCAAGCGACGTCGTTGGTGTAGATGGTGACCGACACGTCGCCTTGCGCCGTTCCGGCGGTCGAGGAATCAGCAGGGGGCGGCAATTGCTGAGCGGCTGCCGAAATCGACCCGAGCAGCATCACCAAACCACACGCTCTCGAGATGCTTTTGCGCACGCCACTCTCCCCCGGTCCTTGCTATAATGGCGAGACCGCATCAGAAGGGCAACGCGACATTGTGGGTCTGATTTTCTGACCCAAACAACGGCGCTTGTTCGCTCTGATCGGTGCGATGCGCCATTAAGGTTATGATACGTTGATCATAGCCAAAATGACGGTGTCCGCGAGAGCGACGGCGGAGAGCAAGTCCGTCGGTTACTGGTCGTAGCGGGTGCCGATACGCCGCCAATCCTTGGAGCGCCCGAACAAGATATTGATCCGGTAGACGCCGAGCTCGGCGACGCCTTCCCACCGAATCTGCAAAGACCCAATTGTGGACGTTCGCGCGCCCTTTCCCGCTTCCCAACTTCGGACGCTGGTTCATTTTTGCGAATGACCGATTTCGAAGCCTCGCTATCAGCTCGCGAATGTCTTGATGGGGAAGGTGAGCATACATTGGTTTAGTCGACGGACGCGACTTCCCAGGCCGCGTCGATGCAATCTCGTTCGGCAGCGAAGCCGGGTTCAAAGGTGGGCATATCTCCCAACCCCAGCCTATTCAGGTCAAGGTGCTCCAAGCAGACAAGAACACAGTCTACGCTAGGCGGCGTAGACGAATTTGAGCAGGTAGCGGGTGGCAGCGATCTGGATCATGCTGAGGGAGCTTTCGGCGAGTTGGTCGTATTGGGTGGCGACCGCGCGATTGATCTTGAGATGACCAAACATGCGCTCGATACGATTGCGCTCCTTGTAGAGGGTGCGGTCATGGATGATTGGCTTCTTACGGTTGGATCGTCTTGGGATGACGGCGTCGATCCCGCGGCCACGTAGATCGTCACGGATGGCGTCGGCGTCGTACCCCTGGTCACCCAGCAGCGCCGGCTCAACCTCGGGCAGTACAATCAGCGTGTCGTACGCCTTGCAGTCGGCGGCTTGCCCACATGTCAGATGGAAGGCGAGCGGTCGCCCACAAGCATCGGCGATGCAGTGAACCTTACAGCCGAACCCGCCCCGCGAGCGGCCAAAAGCCTGTCGATGAGTCCCCCTTTACCCCCGCTGCCGAGACGTGGGCAAGGATGGTGGTACTGTCGATGCTGTAGTGGCCGGTGACGCAGCGGCGGAAGGGCGGCCTCATGCCAGCCCTCGATCACCCGCATGTCGACGAAGCCGTCACTCTCGGCGGCGGTCAGCACCGCGGTCGACAAATGACCGAGCAGCGTCCGCCGCGTGCCGAACCCGGCTTCGACGAAATACGACACGTGTGCGCCGGGCAGTGCTCGGTCGTCTGCACCGGTTGGCGTGGCCTCGGCGAAGACCGCACTCTCGACGCGCATGATCCGGTGCTCGTCCATCGCCGGCCCCATCCGCAAGAAATCGAACGGATGGTCCGCAACGGGCAGGCCGGCCACCCCCAAGACTTCTTCGCCATCGACGAAAAACTGCTCCCAGCCGCCCGGCGCTACGATCCCGAAGAACTGCGTGCGCGGCGCCACGCTCTGGTAGCTGTGCGTGTCGCCCGGTTCACATAGGCAAAATCGCTGGGGGTGAGCACATGCGCGGTGTCGCCGGACCACACTTGCAGCTTGCCGCGCGTGACGAACCAGGTGTCGTGCTCGCGCTCGTGCCAGTCCATTGAAATCGGGCCCCGATCGAGCAGCGCGTCGCACACCACCGCGCCGAAACCGCCCGCGGCCTGCTCGACGCCGGCGAGCGTGCGGATGACCTGGCCTGCGACCAGATGCGCGAGCCCCTCGCTCGCGCTGAGACCATAGGGGCCGGCGCTGGGACGAGTCGTGATCGAGCGTCATGACTTTCTCCTAAAAGGCGTCAAGCGAACGGCCTGGCGAGTTGCGCCGCCTTGCACTGCGAGGTCTTGGGCGGCGCGATACCCCATTGGTCGCTGCGGCCGGGCGCATAGGTTCAGTCGCCCGCCGCGCCGACGCGCCGACGCGCCGACGCGGCAATCGTCGTCGACCTAGAGCACTTCGGCGGTGTATTCGATCACGAACCGAAAACGGGTCGACGAAATAGGTGAACAGGTTGTCGCCCGGTCCGTGCCCCCCCCCGGCCCCCAGCCGATCGGGAACCGGTGGTCGACCATACGCCCGGCGGCACGCATCACGCTCTCCAAGGTCGGCATCTGGAAGGCGATATGGTTCAGCGTGCTGACGGCTGCGTCGGCGATCGCGATCCAGTGATAATCGTCGTTGGTGCGCACGAACGCCATCATCTTGGAACGATCGGTCAGCACGAGCCCCAGCGCATCTGTGAAGAACCGCGCGTCATATACCCGGACGGCCAACGTCAAGGAAGTTGGCGGCTATTCAATCCCAACGGCCGCGCGGTTGCATAGGCGCGGACGAACCAGCGATCTTTGCCGGTCCACGTTGGGGTGTATGCCGGACGACGGTGAAGGCAGCGCCAGTTGTCAATCACCACCAAATCGCCCGATTGAACGGGCAAAACTAATGGAACGTCCGGCAAGTTCAGCACCGTCTCGAAGTCGTGAAGGGCATCGGCAGCGCGCGTTGTCAGGCCTAGGCAATGCCCCTTGTTGTAGCGCGAGATCAAATTCCCCTTTTCGTCCTGATCAAGTATCGGTAGCGATGTGAACGTACGGTTTTGCTCGACAGAATCAGGCGTCGTGACGGCAAAATCCGGACGCTTCAGTATCGCGAGGCTGCGAGGCGAAAGCCGCTCCGTGACCGCGTTCACCAACGCTACCGTCATCGGAACTGTCGGGTCGGCCTTAATTACCCCGAAAATCAGCCAGCGCGGCGGCGGCGTCAGCAACGTGGGATCATTATCTTGGAACGGTCGGTATGCACCGTCCATGTGCCATGGCAGGTCCGCACTCCAGCCATGCGAACTAACGGCGCGCTCAGCAGCTGGGACGGCGACAACATGGCGCACGATCCGTCCGTCGTTTTCGTCAAGGAAAGCGCAGGCGCTTGCCCTCATGAGGCCAATGACACCGAATACCTTGAACAGGGTTGCCGCAAACGTCGCTGGCGGTGCGTAGCCGGAATAGGGCGCCGGACCGGGTGCCAAATCTGGAGAGAGCCCGCGCAGCCAGACGACGGCCGCCGTGTCGATGCTGTGTTCAAGCTGAAGACCTTCAGCGCGAAGCAATTGTCGCAGATACCAAGCGCCTTGCCGCTCCCACCATTTTGGATCTTTTTCAGGATCCGGCATGCGGAGCCTGTTTTCATCTATCGAACGCACCCATCGCCGGCTTCTCTGAACCACTAAATCACTTACCTGTAGTGCGGCGACCGAGGTATTTACCTCGTTGGGTGCGATCGCACTTCGATTAATCGAATACAATTGAGCAGCCGAATTAATGTCCGATAGCGGAGAGCCGGGTTCGGTGCTGCGATCGTGCATGATCCACTACCTTAGATTGCTGACTGTTCGTCAAGGATTCGGCGCAGCCGTGCCATTCCCTCCGAAAATTCCTCCGGATCAAGACCCTGGAATGGTAATCGAAGGAACGTCTTCCCACCCCGGATCTCGTCCCACGGCATGAACGCGCTGCCTCGTGCGAGGATTAGGCCCGCATGGCGTGCGGCTTCCAGCACGGCGGTCTCGCTGGCCGTTGTGGAAAGGTTGAGGCTCAGGTGTCAACGGCGGAGCAAAAGCAGGCCAGCGGGGCGGAGTAAAAGCAGGCCACCTGAGGCGTGCGCTGACGATATGAAAAGGGCCCCGATCGGGGCCCTTTTCATATCGTTGCCGTCCTCGGTCTGAGTGTCAGGAAGATAGTATCTCACCGGTGTCCGGGTCGGACAGGACGCTGGCCTGGTTTTGCTCCGCCCCGCGCGCCGGCGTCCGGTGGACTGCTTGAGGCGGTAGCTGTCGCCATTCATGGTCAGGATGGTGGCGTGGTGGGTCAGCCGGTCGAGCAGCGCGCCGGTTAGCCGCTCGGAGGCGAGCACCTGCGTCCAGTCTTCGAATGGCAGGTTCGAGGTGATGATGGTCGAGCCGCGCTCGTAACGCTGCGACAGCACCTCGAATAGCAGTTCGGCGCCGGTCGAGGACAACGGAACGTAGCCGAGTTCGTCGACGACGAGCAGTTTCACGGCCGCCATCTCACGCTGAAGCTTGAGCAGGCGTCGCTCGTCTCGTGCCTCCATCAGCTGGTTCACCAGCGAGGCGGCAGTAGTGAAGGCGACCGTAAAGCCCTTCTGGCAAGCTGCCAGACCGAGCGCGAGCGCGACATGGGTCTTGCCCGTCCCGCTGTTGCCGAGCGCGATGACGTTCTCGCGGCGCAGGATGTATTCGCACCGGGCCAGCTCGACCACCATCATCCGGTTGAGGCTCGGGATGGCGGTGAAGTCGAACGTGTCGAAGCTCTTCACTGCCGGGAAGCGGGCGGCACGGATCCGTCGCTCGATGGTCCGGCGCTCGCGGTCGATAAGCTCCAGCTCGATAAGCCGCAGCAGGTAGCGGGTGTGATCGACCCCGCCCTGCGCGCATTCGCGCGCGACCTTCTCATACTCGCGCAAAACGGTCGGCAGCTTGAGCTGTTTGAGATGATGAGCGAGCAGAACCTGCGGGGTGCCGGCCATCGTGCCCACCGGCATGGCATCCTTGGTCGTCACGCTGCCAGCACCGCATAGTCGGCCGCGCACGTCGTCTTGACGTCCATCTTGGGCACGTGAGGATACGCCGCCAGATCCAGGCGGGGCGGACGGCGCTCTATACGCGCCAGCGCGATGAGTTTTACCGCGTCGAAGCCAGGTGCGCCCAACTGGATGGCTTCGGTCACTGCGTCTGTGACGATGGGAAGCGGCATTGCCTCGAGCAGCCGCAGCACCTGGATGAACTCGCGTTTGCCCTTGTTGCCCATTCGCGCCTCGAGCAGGTGCCGCAGATGCTGGAAGATGTCCGGCAGGTCCCAGTCCTGAAGGGCTGCCGCCTGGTCGAGTGCACCGGGCTTGGTCTCGATAAGCGCCAGATAATGCAGTGGGTTAGAGACGAATACGCCTTCGGCGTAGCAGCGCGTATGCCGGGCGATTTCCTCGCCAGCGCATATGATGACGACCTCGTCGACGAACCCCTTCACAACGACATCGCGGAAACCGTACGCGGTCGGCACCGAATAGTCGTTGGTCCGGTAGCGCACCATCGCGGTCGACGACACGCGCCCGGCGCGTTTCTCGCATGGCTCCAGCGGTACCGACGGCAGCGGGCGTAACACTACTACGTCAGCCGCCATCCGCTCGGCGATAGTCTCCGCGTGCTGACCGGCATGCTCACCCTGACGCGCGCGGCAGGACTCTTCGAACCTAGCGTTCAGGACATCAAAATTGGCGGCGACCGGCACGGGCACCATGAAGTTGTTGCGCGCAAACTTCACCAGCCCCTCGACCTTGCCTTTGTCGTTGCCCCGCGCTGGACGCGCAAAACGGTCCTGAAACAGGTAGTGGCTGACCAACTCTGTGAAGGCACGCGTGCGCTCACGCGTTCCGTCGCCGCAGATTTTGGCCACGGCGATGGTTGTGTTGTCGTAGAGGATGGACAGCGGCACGCCCCCGAAGAACGCGAATGCCGACACGTGCCCGTCGAGAAACGCCTCGGTCGTCTCACGCGGATATGCCTTGAAGAAACAGGCATCCGACTGCGGCAGCGACATGCAGAAATAGTGGATCTTCATCCGCTCCCCGCCGACGATCGCGACCGCCTCCCCGAAGTCGACCTGCGCATGCCCCGGTGGGTGCGCCAACGGCACGAAGGTCTCGCGCCCGCGCGCTGCACAGCCGCACATGGTCTTTCACCATCGTGTAGCCGCCCGTATACCCATGCTCGTCGCGCAGACGCTCGAAGATCCGCTTTGCCGTGTGTTGCTGCTTGCGCGGTGCCTCACGGTCGGCCGCCAGGATTGCGTCGATAGCCGGTAGGAGCGCCCCGAGCTTCGGCTTGGTCGGAGGCTTCGTCCGGCGGTATCCGGGCGGTGCCGAATACAGGCACATCTTGCGGACCGTATCCCGGTTCAGCCCGAACACCTCCGCCGCTTCCCGGCGACTATGGCCTTCGACGAACACAAACCGTCTGACCGCTGCGTAGCTTTCCACGACAAACATCCCCGCCGCTCCGCAAAGGGAGCAGCTTACCAAATGGCCGGATTTTACTCCGCCCCCACCGGCAATGCGCCGGCGGTCCTGTGGCCTGATTTGTCACCGCCCTTCACAATTTCTACCGGATGCGCGACAACGGCCTGCTCGATGTCATCAATGCGGTGCTGGTGGCATGGGTGCGAGTATCGGAAGGTCGCGAGCCGGCGCCGACCGCAGGCATCATTGATAGCCAGTCGGTGAAGACAACCGAGGCGGGTGGACCGCGGGGATACGACGCCGGCAAGAAGATCAAAGGGCGCAAGCGCCACGTCGTGACCGACACACTCGGCAACATGCTCGAAGGCGTGGTGCACGGCGCCGATGTTCAGGACCGCGACGGGGCGCCTGGCCTGATCGAACGATCCTGCGACGCGTTTCCCACGCTCACCAAGCTGTTCGCCGATGGCGGATATGCCGGACAGAAGCTCGAAGGGGCAGTCGCGCACATCGATCGGCTGACAATCGAAATCATCAGGCGCTCCGACCTGACGGGCTTTGTCGTTCTACCACGGCGCTGGGTCGTTGAACGCACCTTGGCGTGGCTCAATCGGTGCCGGCGCCTCGCAAAGGATTGGGAGGTCTCCATCGCGTCGTCCGAAGCGTGGTTGGTCGTCTCATCCATCAGGCGAATGACGCGCCGTATTGCCAAAATCCAATTATGAGTCGGGCTCTTAGAGGCGGAAATCTTATACTGACTATAGATAATGCTCTTAGTCTTTCGTTCGCATTTTTTCCGAATAAAAATCTTGCCTTATCCAGCCCCTCTTTGAATCTTTTTATCTCTTCAACATGCGGCTCGTTCGGCCTGTTGATTACAACGCGAAGCCAAGTCTGAGCGGCTAAAAATACCTCATACCGACGATCAAATAGTTCTCCTTTGATCGAAAGACTTTCAAGATTAACTTGCTTATCCAAGATGCCCGTCTGCCGGTGTGCAATTTCAACCTGCTTCTCAAGAATGTCTGCTTGTCGGCGCGCTATCTCGGCCTGCTCCTTCAAGATAGCGTTTTTGGCCCTTAGATATGGCCATCTGCTTACTTGCTACAACAACCGCGCCGATGACAGCGCTCGTTCCAGCCATGAGGGTTGCCAATGCCTCCCATGGAAATGCCACTTCATTCATCCCCACCACCATTAACGCCAGCGCCATCGCCCATACGGCAAGGCTTGCTCTCGACACCTGAGACATTTTTCACACCCAAATCCCGACAAGCAAGGCTATCGCGTTTCTAAGCTTTCAGACAGGCTGAACTGCGGCACATCCGTTTTAACCGGCACAGGGGGCATGTGTGATCGACTGGAACGCGTTTGACTGGCCAACCTTCGGATCATTGATGCAGGCGCTATCCGGTGGCATCGTTGGGGGGCTGGCGGTATTAGGAGCCTACAAGATTGGCCTACGCCAAGTCAGCATCATCGAGGCACAGACGGAAATTCTGGCGAAACAAGCTGATATTGAGGCCAAGCGCCTGACACACGAACTTTACGAGCGCCGCTACAAGACTTACGACACTGCTCTTAGGTATGTTGTGGAATGCGTAGAATCGACTGATCAACGCCCAAGGCCCGAAATACGCGACCAGTTTATTCGCGCGTTAGGCGAAAGCCAGTTTCTACATGATGCCAATGTGACCAAGGAATTGATTGAAATACGAACGATAGTTGAAGCTACCTACGCAATTCGACGCGATATGTGGTCATACGATCAAGGCAATGACGCCTACCCCGAAGGCTATGCCGAAAAAGAACGCGAACTTCGATCGTGGCTACGCGAGCGGGTGAGAACACTGCCAGCGCTGTTCTCCGATTTGGTGGTAACTTAGGTTCCCGCTTAGGCTCATCAGAATATTAGTCTTTGAAGACATGGTCGAGAATCATAGCTATCGACTCTTCGAGCATCTTGATCGTGGATGCCTGCGCAGCGAGCTTGGCAGATAGCTTGTCGATTTCCGCCAAGAGGGTCTGATTATCCTCAACGAGATCGTTGTAACGGGCGTTCAGGTTGCCAACGCCAACCATTGCCTCGCTGGCATGACGATCTGCCGCCATGCTCCATTCGCGATCGGTGCGACGCTCGTAATTATCCATGGGTGTTCGCCAGCGCACGGAATGGGGGAAATGGCAGGGGGGTTCGATCGAGTAGAGCATGTCGATATTTATTCTATCGACATGCTCCGTGCGCGCGCCATGTCCGGGCAAAGGGTTGATGGCTCATCGTCCAAACAACATCGCAAAGACAGACGCGAACATTAGCGAGTTGCATCGCCATGATCGGTCATTCGGTTTCATAGAGATGATCTTTCTCGTTACTTGACGGGCTTGTTAGTCTTGGGCGGAGCATAACGCATAGAGATCACCTCCTTTCTTTTTTCAATTTGAAACTGTTGAGAGATTATATGCTGATATTTAGTCGCCGGTTGTTCTTGCTGATGCTGTCTCAACCAAGCATCTTATAAAAAAATTAACGGCATTCTATAATTGAATATCGCTTGACACAGTTCGTCTTCTTTGATCCTGCGTCGCTTTTTGCTTGATCCCATCACCCTTTCGTGAGAGTTGCCCCCTTACACAAAGAAAGGATGCGAATGATCATAGATGAAATCATGAAGATGACCGGTGCGGGACGATCAACGATCTATCGCTGGCGCAAGGATTACAACTTTCCTGCCCCCGATCGAGCAGGTTGTTATGATCGCGCCTCGGTCGAGGGCTGGTGGTCTACAAACCACGATGTGGTTGGACGCTGGCCAAAGCGCCGCGACGCTTAACTGATACGAAAACTAATTTTGCAGCAACGCGCGGGGGCATTCCCCAGCGAATGAAGGATATTGCCTATGGCGACGGTTCAGCCAAATGTCGAAACTTTATTGATCAAAGGTGCGCTCGCGTCAATGAACATATTCGAGGAAGTATTAGACAAAAAGCTCGGTGGTGGCTTTGAGGATTTAGTTGATGGCCTTAAACGAATGTTATGGCTTCGCGAGAAAGGTGGATCACATCTTTTTGTAACGGAACGCGATGGTGTCTTCAGGATCAGCGATCCCGCCGAAGAGGCTCTTTTCAAGATCGGAGAGCCATGACAACCATGGGATGGTCTAAAGACGGTGAGGTGGCATTTCTACACAGATGCTTGGCCGATCCACTCAAGCAACACATTCGGGACATCGCTTATCGACGCCTCTACTGCATCGAATACGATATCCCGTATGCCAATCCGCTCAACAATGTAGATGAAGTTTTGTATCAACTGTGGAAACAGGATACCGGACCGATCGCGCCACCGGCTGTCCCAAAGACCGCCTATGAGCTTGAATTAGATCGTCGCTATGGAGCCTCTACAAGCCCCGTATGGCAGGGTCAGGGATATCTGGCAGGATCGTGAAGCGAATCCTGTAATTGCGCCGTGTGAGGCTGTGAGGGGACTGGGGAGGATAGTAGAACCACCCTCCCCTTTGCCGAATGCTCAAGCCATCGACTAAAACTTCGCCTTGGCGTCAGATGCCTTTGGCATCGCGGTTTTAGCGCATGTTCCATTGATCGTCATATTATACTTTGATCCGGTGTCCATATTGTAGTCCATACTTTCGGAACTTACCGTTCCTTTCACCCGATCAAGATCAAAGAAATAATGGACAATTCTGCCCGGTTTATCACTTGGGTACCAAAGAGCGCGTATCTTTGATGGTCCGAACTCGATTTTGCATTCGCTGCAAATCGCGTCATATCCACCCGTCCGCTTATTCAACTCCATTATCGACTTTGCCGCATCGTCGATGACAAATACGCTATCGGCCTGCATTGTCTTTTTCGCAGCATTGGGGTCGGTTGCGCTGTCAGCCATGTCCAATACTGTCGTCGTATTGCACAGGATGGCCGTAGCGGCGTTTGCCGGTGATGCGACCAGCAGACATCCGATGACGAGGGCTTTCATACTCGAATACCCCTGTCGATCACGCCTTCGCGGCTTTGCGTGCTTCGATCGATGCAGCGAAACGAGCGCGGCGTTCTTCTGACCATCCCTTGCCACCTTCACCAGATGATGCGCGCGGTGCGCGTGGCGTCTTCACCCGGACAGTCGTGCCTGCGGTCGAGTCAGACTCGAATTCCTTATCGAACTCGCCTGCGTCCACGGCTTCGGTCATCGTCGCAAGGAAGTCGTTGAAGCGCTCGCTCGGAATGAACAGGGTCGTTTGCCCATTGATCACCAGCGGGTGACCGTCGCGGCGTGTTGGCGAGAAAGCGACTACGCCGTTCGCAAGCTGCCACCAGCGCTTACCACCACCACGCGTGGTCTCGGTCGAGGCAAACTGCGTCTTGGTCGCTTCAAGACGGTTGACCACCCATGCGCGATCTTTGGCGGGATCATATGCCTTCTTATCGAAGGTGTCCTTGAGCTTCGGGTCAATGAGTGCGTGAAGTTTGTCTAAAATCGACATATCGTGTGCCTCCATAGTTCGGTGACACTGCGAACTACGAACTACACGAAGGTGTCAAGACAATCTTGAAACGATCGCCCCATGAAGGGGTGTAGGAGCCTCTATGAGCCTCCATAGAATGTCAGGGGGTGCGTGGTGGTCGGATGACTGTAGAGGCTCTGTGCGTGGCTGTATCAGCGTGTCGTTCATCGTTCGGTAAGCCGCACTGACACATCATTCGGCAATGGTAGCTTTCAACTTTGACCCTCGCGGTGTCTTTTTCCATTCCGGCTTGGATACAATCGAGCAGGGATACAGCGCTGCAACGCTTGGCGTAATGCAGGAAATTAACAAGGAGAAGGCAGCGGCATACGACTACTCGCGCTACATTGCAGCAGGGGGCAGACCCATTGAGGAACGAGCCGAGGATGGCGGTATGATATGGTCGAATGACGAATTGCTTGAAGTTACGATTCGGACTGCGGAAGACGGCCTTATGTCGCTGCGTAAGGCATTCGCCGTTTCCGTTTACCACCATTGGGAGCGTTCAGCTTTACAATGGACCGGCAAAACGAACGAGAAGCATGATCGGCTTGTCGAGTTCGTAGAAAGCATGGGATATGCCGCTCATCCCAAGCTGCGCGCGGTCTGTGACCTAACAAACCTTCTGAAGCATGCTAACGAGAAATGGGGTGTCCAGCTTCACCGGACATGGCCCGAGCTATTCACGCCCGACTTCGTCCCACCGTCTGAAGGCGGGTGGAGAACCGACTGGTATGAGCAGGTAGCGTTATCCGAGACGAACATGTCCGAGATATTCGACATCGTTAGGGCATCGGGACCGGCCATAAGGCCGATAAGTGCGTGACAGCATACGATCGCTGTCCGCCCTAACGGATGGCTTTGACCGCCGTTAGGGCGCTCGTAGTGGCGATACTCGCACCTACTCCACCGAATACGACAAGAGCGACCAAGGCGGACATCATGATCGTTAACGCCACCAGCGCGTAGATGGGGTGTCGATCGGGCTTGAAGGCCACCACCGTATCGTGGATCATTCTTGTGATTTTCATCAGGCATAACCCTTAGCAAAAAAATTGCGTCTGTTTCGGGTTGCCTTCCGCCTCCGGCATTACCGCGAGTCGGGGCGAGGCTCAAGTGTGACCGTATTTGAAATGCGGTGGGATGCAGTCTCGAACCTCGATACAGCGGGTGCTACGAGGGGAAATTGGCTCGATGTCGTCGTTCGCGTAGATGGCGTTAATCGAGCTTCTCCATGAACCAATCGATCAGCGCATGGAGGTGGAGGGGGTAGCCGATCGTTACCGACATAGTTGAGGAAGCGGTGGTTGTCGCGTCGAGGGACGCTTCCTGTGACACGCCACTCAGAGCTATCACAATCCGCATTGATCATGCCCCCCGCCTTTGCCATTGAACCGTCTGGTTCTCGGGGGGACACAAATGATCATTCTGCTCTGGATCATGATGGGCGCGGTTGTTGCCATGATCGCAAATTCGAAAGGGCAAAGTGCGGGAGCGTGGTTCGTTTATGGCGCGCTGATTTGGCCGATTGCCCTTGTTCACATTCTATTGAAGCCAACGGACATCAAAGTTCAGGAAGCCCGTCAACTCGAAGCCAGCGGGAAAAAATGCCCTGAATGTGCCGAGATTATAAAAGAGGACGCCAAGGTTTGTCGGTTCTGCGGAAATCGTGAGTTTCCAGTCGACGATCAACTCGAAGAGCCTGAATATCAGTATGCCGACTATGTCCCCCGGCCGGTGCCTACCACATGGCAAAAACTGTGGTGGAACCCGCATGCGGGGCCGAAAGACCGCCGCTGATTGACGCGCCGGGAACCTTCCTACCATTCAATCTGTATGAGAGACGCAAGCTTGCAAACTTGCGTCTCCCCTCGCAACCACCCACCCAAGCGGGGGGAGACTACTTTCGGATTGCGCGATCAGAACGCGGTCGTCGTTCTACCACAGCGCTCTGCTACGACATCAATGGCGCTACGCCCCTTGTTCGGCGCAGCCTTCAAAGTGGGATATGATCCTATCTCTTTGAAATAGGCCACTCCCCTCTTGCCACATTCTGCGATTGAATCGCTTTCTGTGGTGGAGGCTTCCGATACCTGCGTGGCATCCTCCATCGTTTCGTTCTGCGCCTGTTGGGCACATCCCGCCAACGCGAGCATCGTTATCAACAACATACGCATAAAAATGCGTCCTTGTATTGGATGGCAAAATATTTAGCCCAGACCTGTTGATAGCTGACCGGCCTTATACAAGAAGGCATTTGGATTTTCGTCAACATATTCGGGATCGTCATTATACTCGCGAAACGGCTTTTCGACGCCCCAAAGCTCTCCCGACACCTCAATCTTAATGCCCGACTGCTCACTGCCATCGTCAAATTTCAGGTCGGCTTCCACAAGAATTTCGAACGGAACCGTCAGATTGCCTTCGTCATTCCTGATATCGCCTAACTTAGTTGAGATTAGCTGCCCAATATTTGCAGGAGTTGCCCTGCGGTCTCCAGAGTTGTCTACGGGAAATTCGTCTGAATAGATATAATGGGCGTTCGCCATATTTTCGTAATTCATCGAGATGTATGCTTCTGCATTCTGCTTAATCGACATAGCTTATCTCCGGGAGTGACGAACCCCGATGGTGCGGCAATTGAACAGTTCCGACAAGGCTTCCTGCCGTCCCGCAATGGGCCGCACGATTTTGCGGGGGAGTCCCGTCATGCGCTATCGATCCTGCCGCCGCTCCCGCTCAAGTCGAGCAATACGCTGAAGCTCGCGTAGATCGTCCAGAGCGAGGATCGCCAACGGCTTCGCCCGATCGTGCTGAACCACCGCCACGGGGGTTAGACCGTCATTACGGTTCGCCTGTGCGAGTGCGGCATAGGCTTTGGTGAAGCCGTTGGCATGCGCCTTGGCTTCGTAGCTGTAGGGATGAAGCCGCTTGGCGGCTGGTGACAGGATGATGTCTGCGCCGGGGGGAACCCATAGGGCACGAAGCCACATCGTCAGGGTGTAGGTCGGGGTTGTCGGCTCGGATCGCGTCACGAACCTTGTTTTGCAGACGACATGCCTTGTTTTTGCCGATCGGATCGAGCACTTGCGAGGTTTAATCATCAGGTATTTACTTGAAAGGCTGGTGAGGCGGTTGGGATATGACGCCCGTTGGATCAGGTGCAACCGAAGTCCGATGGGCGCACATCACTCGCGCAACAACCAAAATTTCAAAGGGCGGAGCGGCCGTGAATAGGCAACCAATATTAAACGCGGTCCCAAAGTTCTTCGAACAGGCAAACTCCGGGATAATGTTAAGAGCGCTGTCCGACCACCATCTCGTGCCGATTGGTAAAGTGCGTGTTGATCTTCAAGGTATCTTCGACTTTGGATATATTGGGGATGAAACCGATAGCGCATTTTTGGGCGCAAGCTTCACCAACTCGTTAACTGACGAGCTTTGGCGAGAAGCCATAAACCAGATGGCAGACTCAAATTTTCATTTACCGTATCTGAAATGCGGTTTTGTGATGCGGTATCACGAAACAGCAGAGATGCCCCGTTCCGCGATGATGCATGTTCTGGAGCAGCACGACGACCGGATAACGGGACGCATCTACCAATATAGCCCCGATCTAGCAGCGCTTAAGGGGCGCTGGAGCCGCTTGGCCTATAGCTATGAAATGGTCTTTGGCGCGGAAGTCGAGTTAATTACTATCGGGGAATATCCCGGCGCAGAACGGCACACACAAAACATCAGAAATCTATCAAGCGAAATGATGGTGGCGAATGCCTTCCTTCAGCAACGCGGAGAAACCGTCGATCCGGGTGATCCTCGTATGAAGTCCATCAACGCCGCGCGCACAAAGTTCAAACGACACGCTGTGCCGTTGCGGCTGGTGGTGGCATCCGAAGAGAAGGCAAGAACGCACGCTTCGACACTTGGGAGTGGAGGTTCGAAATCGGCCCATAATCGCCGGGGGCACTGGCGAACGCTGGCGAATGGTAGGCAGATTTGGGTGCGCGATTCAGCCATACATGGTGGTGTCAGTGAAGCTCGGCAATACGAGGTTAGCTCAAGCTAATGCTGGTGAGGCGGGTTCGAAGTTATCAAGCGCGAACACCAATCATGAAGTGCATGAGTTGGGGTGCCTCACCAGCGTTGATTTAGTTATAGCTCAAGCCAGAGGTGCGCGCATTAATTGTATGTCTTGGGTAGAAAACTCACCACGATAAAGAGGTCGTGGAGGCAGACATGTAGGTGCTGCCTTATTTCGCCTTATTTGTCCTTCCATAAGCGCACATCCTTATAAGACCTTTAGGACATGTCGTTATGGGAGGACAGATTATCCAATGAAATCAACGCTTCTACAAAACCGGTATCGATCGGCTAACTTTCGATTCTTATATAGTGCAGGCAAAACACGGTTCCGGTATAAATAAGTCTGTGGCGGATCAGCCCCGGAAGTCATGAGCCGAGGAGATGTCCGTTCCCTTCATCAGGTCCGCCACATAACAAGACAGGGAATGCATATAAGGGACAAAATGAGCGACTACACATCACTTTTTTAGCATTTTCGACGCCTACTCTTCCAAGCTCACTTCTCGCGAAGTTAACCAGTTGAAGAACGCCAACGCGTCCTCCTGTTATTTCGTCACCAACATCATCCGACCGATGCTCTTCAACAGCCACAGCTATGTGTCCCTGTCCGAAGATAAGCAGCGCGTCCGCGATAGCGTTTTGGCAGCAGATATCGCGCGAGCACCGACCGATGACGATTTGCAGTATATCCAGTTTTTCACAAATCCTTTGCTCAATGTAGCGAAGGACCATGAGTCTTTTCACCGGCCCAGCAAACGCGTCGCGCTTTGTGATAATGTGGTTCTGACATTCGAATACGACAGCACGGATATCAATTTCTTCAAGCATACGCTTTCATGGTTCCGCTCTGCCAAAAAGCCGATCAACGCCCCGATCGGAAGATTCCTGTCGAGCGTTCGCGCGGCGTATGCCGACTGTCGCGGTTTGAATGTCACCTATTCCGGCAGTAAAAGCTTTCACCTTCATTTCGTATTCTCAACAGAGCTTCTTAAGCTTCACGGGACGGATTACACATCGATCCGCGACGGCTTCACCGCGACATGGCTTCGGCTATCCTCGATGCTCGCAGCATCGCCCGACCTAAACATCCCCCGGGGATATCCGCCCCCGACGCATCTATCAGGTTCCCTGATAGTTTCCGCCGCATCCCTCTCGGTGTCCGCCCGGTAGACGGTGAGCATTACTTTAACCTGCCCGCAGGCTCGCGCGTTCCTCAAGCGGTGATGTGGGAAATGTTCTATGACCGTGCCGCCAAGGGGTGCGCGAATGTTTCGGTATTCGACCCGGCTGATTTCCTGCGCCCCATTCAAGTTGCGCGTAAGTCGACGGCACGGGTAAAATCGCCAGCGCATATCCTTGGTGACTCTGCGTTACACGCTCACCTCACTCGCGAGATTATCAAGTATTTCCCAGACGGTAGCTATCCGCAGTTCTCGCATTATGGTGAGAACGCTGGCGAAATCGCGGCATATTTCAGCAACTCCCCCACCGACTACACCCCTGATTCATTGATCAAGCAAGACTGGTGGTCGGTCCACCTCGTGGGCACCGGATCGGACTTGATCGAGACAAAATCTCTACCGCGCACACTTGGCGAGATGATCGAGGAATGGACAGCGGATTTCGATGCGCGACTTAACGCGGTGGATCGCGAGCGCACGCCAGAGGAACAGAAGTTTGCAGAGGTCTCCGCCTCGCAGGCGTCCGCGATCGACGCCATCGGTGGCATTCTTCGAACCAAAATAGGGAGCGCTGGCGCTCACTGGATCACGGCACCAGAGGGCATTTCGAAGTCGCGTTCTTTGTTCGATGCCACGCACCAAGCCATCAATGACCTTGTCGATTACGATCTACCGGCAAACACGATGTATGCGTTTGCCACCTACGCGCTCGCCAAGGAAAAGTGTGCCGAGTTTCGCCAAGGTCAAATCAACAACCCCAAGAACTTTCGCCGTCCGATCAAAGCCATTGTTCTCAAGAGCTTTTCGAGGGTCTACAAGGAGCTTGCGCGGCACTTCGCATAGACGAACTCACGATTCACGACACGATCGCTGGTGGCTACAACAGCCTGTATGACACCATTCAAGATCGCCAGCCGGATGCGATGAGCGAGATTCGCATATATTACAAAAAGAAACGACTTATCGTTAGCGGCAAAACACCTGTTATCTTCACGGTTCACGATGTTGCGCACGATTGGCACAAGAACACATGGACCCGCCGCATGTTTTCCGCCGCCTTTTGGTCGAAGGATCGCGAAAATCTCTTCAACCGTTGCCGCGAAGATACGCATCTTGGGATCATGATCCATGACGAGGTTGCCGCAACCGATCTCATCACGATGGTGCCAGCCTCGACACGCGATTGGATCGACCGCCTACGCGCCGACTCCTCTTCATGGTCCTCATCTGGATCGCTGGTAGACCGTTGGCAGAGCTATAATGCCGTGTCGTCCGCCTACCCTGCCCCTGTGGGCTTCCAAGAAGCAAACAAGCTCGCAGCGGTGGTCAAGTGGGATAACACGCTCACAACGGCTTACAGCGGCGAATACGGGGAGCCTCGCGAAGACGACATCTATGCCGCCACCGCAGGTAACGATTGGCTGATCAAACAGGCTGACTGGTTCGCCACTGCGCGCACCACGATCGTGCTCACCACCGAAGCTGTCCCTACCATCATCGCGCGGCACATCGGCGAACCATGGGTGATCACTGAACTCGACACCCCGTTTCTAGATCGTGACTCTGTTCAGACAAGGTTGTTCGACCGTCTGACCAGCACCAAGCTTTTGGAGGTTGTAAGCGCGGAACGCACCGACTTCCTCACCACCACCGGTAAGGAGCTTCTATGCATCTCGAACAAGGCTTCATCGGTCGCCACAACGCACAAGACAGCCAAAGGCTCGAACGCCTTCATTGCGAAGCCAGTCCTACAGACGATGGTGATGATGGCACCATCGCAATACGAATTTAGTGAAGTCCTAAACGCACTAACCGATCGTCAAGATATGGTGATGCTCACCCATCTCGATGACTTCAACCAGAGCGCCGGTCGCAACCTTGGCTTCCGGTATCGTGACGGTGCTGAACACCATCTTGTGATCAATCGCCGTCTTTATCTCTTGCTCGCCAACTCGTGCCTTGGTCGCTCGCGTTACCAGATGAAACCAATCATCGGACGCTACGATCGTCGCAACGCCAGCAAGGAAAAGACTTCTCCGGCGCTCCGCGCACTGCAACTTAAACTTAAACTTAAACTTAAAGGGAACAACTCATGAACCGCTACAAATAAAGAGTCCAAGAGTGCCATTCCGCCCACCTCCGTTTCGACGGGAAGTTGGGCAAATCAACTTAATGACCCTTATCGCCTCTCTTTTCCAAGTTTTGGATAAATAATAATGATAACAAAGAGAGAGGCGACTATAATGTGTGAAGCTTATAACAAGTTTGTAAAGGTGGCATCGATAATGGTAGGAATGGAGAAACGAGAACCGAAGTCATTCGAGCTACGCGCTACCCGCTCGATGTTCAAACTGGAGACAGGTAGTTTCGAGTTTATCTTGAGCCCTGCCGCCAAGGATTTCATCGAGCAGAACGATCTTGGTGAATTCTCCATCCGCTTCGACGATGCGGAAGATTGGCTGATGATCGCAGCCCCTTCCGATGAAGCTCGCGTTCTATTCCGGCTGGCGTTTTCATGAACACCGGAAAGCGATTTACGGAACGCAATGCGAGGATCGTCAACGATCGCCACGCTGGCGCGACGATCAAAGAGCTAATCTTAAAATACGGACTTAAACGATCAAGCATCTACCTCATAATTTCTGAAAACAACCAAGGAGCAAAATGACATACGAAACAATCATCACCATTATCTGCGTATTACTCGCCAGCACCATCCTGCTCATCAGCTTCCGTTTAAATCATTGGCGGAAGTGTGCAGAGAGACATTGGAGCAGCTTTAGTAACGCCGACCGCGCACACGATTACGCCCCAAAAACGCGTAGTGCACTACGAAGAGCAATTCAAGAATCTGTTTGAGCGCTTCCAGATAGTTTGGACCACCAACCAAGAAAATGAACAGCGCGTAGATTTAGCGAATGCCCGCGCAGACCGTGCTGAAGCCGCCCTTGCCCGCGTCGAGGCAGAGATTGCCAAGACTGAAACGAAGCCGCGTAGCACGAACGCCGATCTTGTCGCTGCGTCGAGGGCTGCGTCGAGCAACAGCTATGCCGCAACGGACACCAAGTCGGTCTCCGCGCTATCGGCATCACTTCAAGCTTTAGGAGAAGCGGCGACAGCCGAGTTTCAGAGGCTCTTGTCGATGAATACGAAGGGGGATCGGTCATGACCTTGGTCATAGGCATTCCAATCCTTCTCCTTGGTATCGCTGGCGTGTTCTTGGGTGGTCGACCATCCAAGGACGCCAACGAACGCACAGAAAATGGTTCAAAGCCGTATTGGTTAGACGGTGGCGGATCATGAGCGCCCGCATCCGCTTCACCTTCAAGATTGAGGGACTGTCAAAGGATCGTATCGCGAAGGACACGCGGGCCTTTTTCAACATTCGCGCCCATCCTGTGGAAGGGTCATCCGGGAATGGTCCTCGCAAAGGACCGTGGGGCGTCGGGTATAACTATGACGATGGTGGTAATATCCATTGGAAACTTACACGCGCAGAAGCGGCGACCGTTTCAGATAACATAAACGAAACCGTCGCACGCATCGTCTATGCAATGGATAACCCGGACACTGCCGTAAGGTTCGTAGACGGCATCCCCCAGCTTATCACCACAGACGATAGCGGGGTCGATCACGAAGTGCTGTTCAAGCTTGGTAGGGACGCTTGACCACGAACTTAACCACTTGACTAAATACCATATCGCGGGGTTTTGCTCCTTTCTCCCCTGCGGTTGTTGGTGATGACGATGGGCGGAAGTTTTTTGCATTTTTCCTTCCGCCCATTGCTCCCCTACCGCCAAATCCAACCATCTATCTAAATATCGACATGACAGTTTCACCCTATCCCGCATCCTTCATGGAAAACGGCTATCTGTTTGGCGCGGCACTCTTCACAATGGTGCTCATCTCGATGTTTTCCGCCATGCTGCTACCACTCTTTGCCAAACAGCTTTGGAAAGATCGACGCGACGGGTTCACCCCCGCTAATGCGTTTTGCGCGACCTTTACCGCCATCTGCATTGGTATGATAGTTTTATGCTCGCCCGAAGCTTTTTGGATGATCAACTACGCAGATATGTCGGTTGCCAATCGGACTATAACCATGAACATCATACGCTGCCTCGACTTCCTTGTGCTTGTCCCAGTTGGGATATGGATGACCATTCTAATCTGCTACAGAAACGAGATTCTTCTACGCCTGAAAGCCCCTACCGTGCGCATCTGGAACGATTATCGTTTCACGCCCTTGCTCCGCGTTTTACCCCTTGCTGGCTTGTGTTTCGCCTTCGCGCTATTCATCACGCTGGGTCGCGCTTTTCATTAAATAGAAGTATGATTGATAAGCTTGTTTCCGCCAGCGTCATCGTCGGCGCATCTGTATCGGCGGCGAGCGTTTCCGGTGCCTCACCTGACTCGATAGTGTCGCTTATCGCGTCCATCGCCGTAGCCTGCGTTGCTGCGACCCTGTCGCGCGCTACCGTGATTTTTAACCCGGCGTCCAACAAGAATAAAGTATGGACTTACGAGCTTTCGCTACTGTTTTTCTGCGTGCTGTTGAGCGGCGCATTGGCTTACGAAAACTCATGGTCGGTTGGTCAAAGCACTACCTATGGTGGCGGCATCGGTTTCATCGGCGCTGGTATCAAGCCGTTCTGTGAAGCACTCGTGAAGACGATGTTCGGCAACCTCGCAGCATCGTGGTCCAAGGACGATCCGAAGGACGACACCAAGGACGATCCGAAGCCCTAACGGCGTGTGGCACGGACCGCCCCTGCCCGGTATCATGCGAAGATGAGCGACATACGAAACATCGTCATTTTGACCGGTGCTGGCATTTCTGCCGAGAGCGGCATCCCGACATTTCGGAGCCAAGGCACTGATTTATATTGGGAATATGACGCCCCCGAGGGCGTAGAAAAAACATCGGGTCGAGGATGTCTGCACCCCCGAGGCCCTCGCCGCGGATCCGGAGCTGGTGCACCGCTTCTACGATCTCCGTCGGGCGGCGCTGGCGACGGTCGAGCCCAATGCCGCGCACCGTGCGCTGGCGCGGCTGGACGAAGCATGGGGCGGCGGATTGCTGATCGTCACGCAGAATGTCGACGACCTGCATGAGCGGGCGGGCGCGACGCGGATGCTGCACATGCATGGCGAACTGCTGTCCGCGCTATGTGCCGTTTGCGGCGCGCGCGAACCCTGGGCCGGCAGCTTGCCGGAGGGGGCGATATGCGGCGCCTGCGGGTCGGCGGCGCTGCGGCCCGACATCGTGTTCTTTGGCGAGATGCCGTACCAGATGGAGCGGATCGAGGCGGCGCTGGCGCAGGCCGATCTGTTCGTGTCGATCGGGACGTCGGGGGCGGTCTATCCGGCGGCCGGCTTTGTGCAGACCGCGGCCTATCACGGCGCCGCTACCTTGGAGCTGAACCTCGACCCCTCGATGGGGAGCGTGTTTTTCGAGGAGACGCGGATCGGCGCGGCCGGAATGCTGGTACCGGCCTGGGTCGATGAGGTCCTGGGGCGATAGTCAAGGGGTAAGGGACGGCCGCGACGCGCGCGCGCTTGAGCGACCGGACGTAAAACCAGATGCCCGCGCCGATCATCGGCACGCTCAGCGTCTGCCCCATCGTCAGCCCCCACCACAGATGGTCGAGCCCGGCATCGGGCTGGCGGACGAATTCGAGCAGGAACCGCGCGGTACCGTACAGGATCAACCCCACCCCGAGCAGGTGTCCGGGGCGAAGCCGCGCGTCGGTGCGCCAGAACAGATAGACCAGCACGATCATGCTGAGTCCGCCCTCCAGCGCGGCTTCGTAGAGCTGGCTCGGGTGGCGGGGTATGCCGTCCTGCGTGCCGGGAAAGATCACCGCCCAGGGAAGCGAGCTTGGCCGACCCCACAACTCCCCGTTCACGAAATTGGCGATCCGCACCAGCACGAGGCCGAACGGGGTCGCACACGCCACGTAATCGCACACCCGGAGCAGCGACAGCCGGTGGCGCCGCGTGAACAGGACCAGGCTGACGATCACCCCCAGGAACCCGCCATGCAGCGACATGCCGCCCTGCCAGAGCTTCAGCACGTCGAGCGGTGCGCGCCAGATCTCGGGGCGGTAGAATATGCAATAGCCGAGGCGACCGCCGATGATGATGCCAAGCGCCAGGTAGAAGACGAGATCGTCGACATGCCCCGCCGCCATCGGCGCACCGGACCGGCGGAGCATCCTCCGCAGATACCACCAGCCCAGCGCGATCATCGCGATATAGCTGAGCGCGTACCATCGGAGCTGGAACAGGCCGAAATCCAGCGCCACCGGGGACAGATGCAACTGGTCGTAGCGGATCGCGGACGTCGCATCGATCAGGGTTAGCATCGCGTGGTCCTCGTCCGGGTCAGCCGGTGAGGTTTACGGTAGCATCAATAGATTTCAGGAGGTCGCGGGTTTGGTACAATGGGCGTGGGCGTGACGCATTGCCGAGCCGAACTCTGTCATCCGCCCGAACGCTACCACCCCGGCGGAGGCCGGGGCCCAGTTGGGAAGGCCTGAGTAACGGAGCGCTCTCCGTGGTGACCACCGCCCCCCAACTGGGCCCCGGCCTCCGCCGGGGTGGAGTGTGGCGGTTGTGGTCGCGGGTCAGTCGACCCAGTCTAGCCCGATATCGCGGTACACTTCGCGGTCTTCATCCCAGCCCGGCTTCACCTTCACGTGCAAATACAGATGCACCGGCTTGCCCGTGATCGAGGCGAGTTCGATGCGCGAGCGGGCGCCGATTTCCTTGATCCGCACACCGCCCTTGCCGAGCACGATCGCGCGCTGCGTCGGGCGTTCGACAAGGATCTGCTGGTGGATCTCCAACGACCCGTCCTGGCGCTCGATATACTGCTCGGTCTCGATCGTGCTCGCATAGGGCAGTTCAGCGTGCAACTGGAGATAGAGCTGCTCGCGAGTCACCTCGGAAGCGAGCGCGCGTTCGGTCGAGTCGGACACCTGGTCTTCGGGATAATGCCACGGACCTTCGGGCATCGCCTTGGCGAGCTGGGTCTTGAAGTGCGCAAGGCCGTCGCCGGTGCCTGCACTGATGAAGAACGTCTCGGCGAAGGGAAGCAGCGCGTTCAGCTTTTCCGCGTGGATCAGCAGCTTGGTCTTGTCGGCGAGATCGACCTTGTTGAGGATCAGCCAGATCGGCTCAGGTCGGCCGACCAGCGACTCGACGATCGTCGTGACCTTGCCGCCGATCCCGCCCTTGGCGTCGACCACCAGCGCGATGATGTCCGAGCCTTCCGCGCCGCCCCAGGCGGCGGCGACCATCGCGCGGTCGAACCGGCGCTTGGGCTCGAAGATACCGGGCGTGTCGACGAGCAGGATCTGCGTGTCGCCTTCGATCGCGACGCCCATCAGCTTGGCGCGCGTGGTCTGCGCCTTGGGGCTGACGATCGCGACCTTCTGGCCGACGAGCGCGTTGACGAGCGTCGACTTGCCCGCGTTCGGGGCGCCGACGATGGCGACTAGGCCGCAATGCTTCGGGTCGGGCTTGGTATTCGTTTCAGTCACATATGCTCTTTTCGAACTGGTGTTGCGGGCACCTGTACAGGGAAAACGGCTATCCGTCATCGCGTCGCGACAAGGCAGTTTGGTTCACGCGGAGGCGCGGAGGCGCAGAGATGGTGTGGATGGGGCTCGCGCCGTCTGCGATCATGCGCCGTCGATCAACTCGGAGTCGTTCGGGGCAGGACCGGAGTTCCAATCGCTGCCCCCCTCCGCGTCCTCCGCGCCTCCGCTCGAACAAAAGCCTTCTTAGCCCAGCTTCTCCAGCAACGCCTTTGCCGCCGCGGTTTCGGCCTCCTGCTTGCTCGAACCGGTCGCCGTCGCCTCGGCGAGTTTGCCGATCGAGACCAGCATCGTGAATTTGGGCGCGTGGCCGGGGCCGGTACGCTCGACGATCGTATATTCTGGCGGCTTGCGGTTATGCGCGGCTGCCCATTCCTGAAGCGCGGACTTGGGGTGCTGCGGCGCCTTGGCACCGGCCTGGACGCGGTCACCCCATGCGCCGCGGACGAACGCACGCGCGGCGTCGAGCCCGGCCTCCTGGTACCAGGCGCCGATCAGTGCCTCCATCACGTCGCCCAGCACATTGTCGCTGTCGCTGGCGCCATCGTCGCGCGCCTGCTTGCCGAGCTTCAGATGCGCGCGCACCCCCAGTTCGCGCGCGACCTCGGCACAGACCGGGCCCGTGACGAGCGCGTTCAGCCGTTTCGACAGCGACCCCTCGGGATCGGTCGCGAACAGCTCGTACAACCATTCGGCGACGATCAGCCCCAGGACGCGGTCGCCGAGAAATTCCAGCCGCTCGTAGTTCGCCTTCGCCTGGCTGCCATGCGTCAATGCGCGCTCATAGGGTGCCAGATCGCGCGGCCGGCGACCGAACACGCCCGCCAGCCAGTCGCCGAGATCGCTCAAAAGCCTTCCCCGATCCGCTCCCAGCGCGCGGCGCTGACCCAGGTCCAGGGTTTAAGCCATTCGGCATTGCCGTCGGTCGAGAAGAAGCTGACGACCGCCTTGCCCTCGACATTCTCGAGCGGGACATAGCCCATCCCGCTTGGTGCGGGGAACCGGCTGTCCCCGCTGTCGTCGCGGTTGTCGCCCATCACGAAGATATGGCCGGCGGGTACCGTATAGACGCCCGTGTCGTCGCGATCGGGCAGCTGCGCCTGGTCGAGCACGGTATAGCTGCGGCCGCCGGGCAGCGTCTCGCGGTAGCGCGGATAGCGGCAAATCTGGACGCCGTCGGCGACATCGACGAACGGCGCGCCGCATTTCTCCGCATCGAAATTGGCGGTCAGCGGGATCGTGAAGTCGGCGATCCGCGCCTTGGGGATCGCGGTGCCGTTCAGGTACAGCGTCCCCTGCCGCATCTGGACGGTCTCGCCGGGCAGGCCGATCACGCGCTTGATGACGTCATGGTCGAGCACTTCGGGCGCGCGGAAGACGACGACATCGCCGCGCGTCGGCGTGCTGGCGAAAATCCGTCCGGGGATCAACGGCACGCCACCCGGCAGCGACCAGCGCGAATAGCCGTAGCTCCACTTCGACACGAACAGATAATCACCGATCAGCAGCCGGGGCAGCATCGATTCGGATGGAATGCTGAACGGCGCGAAGATGAAGCTGCGCAGGATCAATACGACCACCGCCAGCTTCAGCAGGAAGCGGAACGTCTCTGCAGTTTCGGATCGGGCCGGTTTGGTCTTCGCGTCTTTCGCCATGGCCGCGGGTTTGCTCAACCGGCGCGCGCGTCAAGCATATGCAGCATCCGCCATGTCCGGATACGATCCGGACACCCCCGGAGACCCAATCGCCTCCCGGGACGTTATGGTGTTCTTGCTCGCGTCGCCGTATCGGTGCGCACGAATTCCAAATCGGAGACTTTGCATGACCGCCGACTGGTCCAAACTCGAAGCCCTGCCCGCCGCCAAACTCACCGACCTGTTCGCCGCCGACTCTGAGCGGTTGTCCAAGCTGAGCCTCGACGTCGCAGGCATCCACTTCGACTGGTCGAAGACGCACCTGACCACGGACATGGTCAGCGCGTTCGAGGAGATGGCCAAGGCGCAGGACCTGTCGGGCAAGCGCCAGGCGATGTTCGCGGGCGAGATCGTCAACGTCACCGAAGGCCGCGCGGTCGAGCACACCGCCGAGCGCGGTGAGGGCAAGCCCGAGAGCGTCGCGATCGCACAGGCCAGCCATTCACGGATGCGCACGCTGATCGACGCGATCGAGGCGGATGCGCTCGGTCCCGTGCGGCATATCCTGCATGTCGGCATCGGCGGGTCCGCGCTGGGGCCGCAATTGCTGGTCGACTCGCTCGGGCGCGACGACAAGCGTTATGATGTCGGGATCGTTGCCAATGTCGACGGCGTCGCGCTGGAGGACGTGTTCGAGCGCTTCGATCCGGCCGCGACGTTGCTGGTGGTCGCGTCGAAGACCTTCACCACGACCGAAACGCTGATGAACGCCGAAGCGGTGCTTCAGTGGATGAACGAGCATAATGTCGAGGATCCTTACGGCCGCGTGATCGCGCTGACCGCCGCGCCCGAAAAGGCGATGGAATGGGGCGTCGACGAGACGCGGATCCTGCCGTTCGCCGAGAGCGTCGGCGGGCGCTACTCGCTCTGGTCGACGATCGGTTTCCCGGCCGCGATCGCGCTCGGCTGGGACCGGTTCGAGGAGCTGCTCGAGGGGGCGGCCGAGATGGATCGCCACTTCCGCCTCGCCGCGCTGCACGAGAATGCGCCGGCGCTCGCGGCGTTTGCCGACCTCTATTACACGCAGATCCGCCATGCCGAGACGCGCGCGACCTTTGCCTATGACGAGCGGTTGCGGCTCCTGCCGAGCTATCTCCAGCAGCTGGAGATGGAGTCGAACGGCAAGTCGGTGACCGCGGACGGCCAGCCGCTCGGGCGGCCGTCGGCGGCGATCACCTGGGGCGGGGTCGGCACCGAGGCGCAGCATGCGGTGTTCCAGCTGCTCCACCAGGGCACGCACTTGGTGCCGGTCGAGTTCGTCGCGTCGATCGAGGCCGGCGACACGCTGCCCGAGGAGCATCACAAGGCGCTGTTGCTCAACGCCTTTGCGCAGGGTGCGGCGTTGATGGCGGGCAAGCAGGTCGAGGATCCGGCGCGCAGCTATTTGGGCGACCGGCCGTCGTCGACGTTGCTGCTCGACGATCTCGACGCGCGCACGCTCGGCGCGCTGATCGCGTTCTACGAGCACCGCGTGTTCGTGAACGGCGTGCTGCTGGGGATCAACTCGTTCGACCAGTTCGGGGTCGAGCTGGGCAAGGAAATGGCGAAGGCGGCGGAGAAGGGCGGGCAGACGTTCGATCCTTCGACCGACGACCTGATCAAGCGCGCGTTCGGGTAAGCCGGGCCTCGCGCCCTCCGCTTCTCTTACACCTGCACTTCCCCGGCGGAGGCCGGGGCCCAGTTGGGAAGGCCGTGTTTTAGCCACCGCGGTTCACCCAACTGGGCCCCGGCCTTCGCCGGGGTGGTAGAACAGGGAGCGCGAGCGAACCTCCCGCGTTACATCTTCATGCCCATCCTCCTCGCCGTAGCGCTCGCCGCCTCTCCCACCCTTGCGCAAATACGATGGGATCGCCGCGTGTTGATCGTCGCGGCCCCCTCCTCGCAGGACCCGGAACTCGCCGAGCAGCGCCGCATCCTCGACAATTGGACTGCCAAACGCGACGAGCGCGACCTCACCGTCGTCGAAATCGTCGGCGATCAGGTCCGCGGTGCCGGGGACAGCGCCCCCGCGCTGCGCCGCAAATTTCGCCTCCCCGCCACCTTCACCGCGATCCTCATCGGCAAGGATGGCGGCGAGAAACTGCGCAGCGCACACCCCTTCGCCGCCGCCGTGCTCGAGCGGACGATCGACGCGATGCCGATGCGCAGGGCGGGTCGGCGATAGAGCCAGCCGATCACCCTGATCGCCGCACCGGTCTTGTCCGCGCATCCCCCCTGCCCCAGATGGCATCCAAAGCCGCAGCGCGACGTACAAGGATAGCCCGTGACCGATACCCAATTCGACTATGACCTCTTCGTCATCGGCGCCGGCTCGGGCGGCACGCGTGCATCGCGCGTTGCCGCCGCGCATGGCGCGCGCGTCGCGGTCGCCGAGGAATATCGCGTCGGCGGCACCTGCGTCATCCGCGGCTGCGTGCCGAAGAAGCTGCTGATCTACGGTGCGCATTTCGCCGAGGATCTGAAGGACGCCAAGCGCTTCGGCTGGCAGGTGCCCGACGATTGCGCGTTCAGCTGGCCCACGCTGCGCGACAACGTGATGGAGGAGGTCGACCGGATCAACGGCGCCTACACCCAGACGCTCGAGAACAACCATGTCGACATCATCCACCAGCGCGCGGTCGTCTCTGGCCCCAACGAAGTCACGCTCGCCGACGGCAGCAAGAAGACCGCGGCGAAGATCCTGATCGCGGTCGGCGCGCACCCGCTGGTGCCGGACTGCCCCGGTGCCGAGCACGGCATCACCTCGAACGAGGTGTTCCATCTCGACGATGTGCCGAAGCGCGTGCTGATCGCGGGTGCGGGCTATATCGCCAACGAATTCGCCGGCATCTTCCATCAGTTCGGCGCGCACGTCACGCTGATCAACCGCACCGACGTGATCCTGCGCGGCTATGACGAATCGATCCGCGACCGGCTGCTCCAGATCTCGATGAGCAAGGGCATCGACTTTCGCTTCAACGCGGCGTTCCAGGGAATCGACAAGGGCGAGGACGGTTGCCTGACCGTGCATACCAGCGGGCACGAGCCGATCGTCGTCGATCTCGTCCTGTTCGCGACAGGCCGCGTGCCGAACACCAAGGGCCTCGGGCTCGAGACGGCCGGCGTCGAACTCGACGCGGCCGGCGCGGTCGTCGTCGACGAGGACAACCGGTCGAGCTGCGACAGCATCTTCGCGGTCGGCGACGTCACCAACCGCATCCAGCTGACCCCGGTCGCGATCCGCGAGGGGCAGGCGTTCGCCGACACGTTCTTCGGCAACAAGCCGACCCGCGTCGATTACGCCAACGTCCCCGCCGCGGTGTTCAGCCACCCGCCGATGGCCGGCGTCGGCATGACCGAATCGCAGGCCAAGCAGGCACTGGGGTCGGTGAAGGTCTACACTTCGGACTTCCGGCCGATGAAGAACGTACTGGCGGGGCGCAACGAGCGCTCGCTCTACAAGATGATCTGCGACGGCGAGACCGACCGCGTCGTCGGCATCCACATGATCGGCCCCGACTGCCCCGAGATCCTCCAGTCCGCCGCGGTGGCGGTGAAGGCGGGGCTCAGCAAGGCCGATTTCGACGCGACCGTCGCGCTGCATCCGACGATGGCGGAAGAGCTCGTCCTGATGAAATAGCGCCTAGTCGACGAACACCGCCGCGCGCTTTTCGAGATTGGCGCGGACCTGTTCGACCTGGTTGGGCTTGCGCATGACCCGTCCCTGCGCGTCGCTTTCGGCGCGCAGGATCGCCGCGGCGTCGGCATCCGCGGCTATGCCATAGAGTGCCTTCGAGCCCCGGATCGCCTGCGGATTCTTCGCGGCGATCTCGCGGGCCATCGTCATCGCGGCGGCGCGGGGATCCTCGTCCAGCCGCGTGACGAAGCCGTGGTGCAGCGCCTCCGCCCCGTCGAACTCCCGCGCGGTATAGGTCAGCTCACGCAGCACGTCGTCGCGCGCCAGCGTCCGCCAGAGCGCTATCCCCGCCATGTCGGGTACCAGCCCCCAATGCGTCTCGCGGATCGCGAACCGCGCGTGCGGGTGGGCGATGCGGATGTCGGCGCCCGACATGATCTGGAACCCGCCACCGAACGCGACGCCGTGGACCGCGGCGATCACCGGCATCGGCAACGTCCGCCAGCCCCAGGCGACCTGCTGCACCAGATTCGCATCGCCATACGTCCGATCGTCGAGTGACAGCCCCGACCCGCCGCCCGCCATCGACGCCATGTCGAGCCCCGCGCAGAACGCACGACCCTCGCCCGACAGCACGACGACGCGCACCTCGGCCATCCCCGCCAGCCGGTCGATCGCTGCGGCGATCCCCTCGAACATCGCCGGGTCGATCGCGTTCATCTTGTCCGCGCGGTTGAGGCGGACATCGGCGATCCCGTCCGCGACGGCGATGGTGACCCGGTCGTTCATGGCGATCCTCTCTCCTGATCTCGTTGCGCCCGATGCTAGCCCCGCCCCGCATGTGCGGCAATGTTGCGTGGCGGTCGCTGGCGTGTAGAGGTCGGGGTATGGATGGCTTCGACGCAGAGCGGTTTACACGACACGGGTTCGGCGGGCACGGCGCCGCGCTCGGGATGCGCTATCATGCGCATGGCGCGGACTGGGCGGAGCTTGCGCTGCCCTATGACGAAAAGCTGATCGGCGATCCGGCCAGCGGCGTGATCGCGTCGGGGCCGATCATCACGATGATGGACATGGCCGCCAGCATCGCGATCTGGATCCGCCGCGCGGCGTTCGTGCCGCATGCGACGCTCGACCTGCGCGTCGATTATCTGCGCCCGGCGACGCCCGGCAAGACGGTGATCGGACGCGGCGAATGCTACCGGATCACCCGGTCGATCGCGTTCGTCCGCGGCCAGGCGCATGACGGCGATCCCGCCGATCCGCTTGCCCATGTCGCGGGCACGTTCATGGTGCTCGGATCATGGTGAGCACGCTGCCACCCTATGCCGCAACGCTGGGCGTCGAGATCGAACGCGACGCGGAGGGTCGGCCGGTGCTGCTGATGCCGTTCGGCGACGACGTGATCGGCCGCCCGGGATTCCTCCACGGCGGCGCGATCTCGGGGTTGCTCGAGGTCGCGGCGATCGCCGCGCTCTACCATGCGATCGAGACCGAGGGGCCCGAGGACGCCAGCGTGCGGATCAAGCCCGTAACCGTCACCGTCGATTTCATGCGGGGCGGCCGCGACAAGCCGACGCGCGCGGCGGGCGTAGTCACCCGGCTCGGCACGCGCGTCGCCAATGTCGAGGCGACCGCCTGGCAGGACGACCGCGACAAGCCGATCGCGGCCGCGAGGATGAATTACCTGATCGTCCGCGACTGACCCCGCCCCCCGCCCGCAGGCGGGAGGCAGCAGGGTTTTACCGCGCCGTCAGCTTGATCAGCCGTCCCTGCGATTCGCCACCGTCCTCCAGCACCCAGATCGCGCCGTCGGGACCCTGTTCCACCTCGCGGATACGCGCCCCCATGTCCCACTGGTCGCCCTTGGCGGCATTGGTGCCGTTCAGGTCGACGCGGACGAGTGATTTCGACGACAGCCCGCCGATGAACGCATCGCCCTTCCACTGCGGGAACATGCTGCCAGAATAGATCATCAGCCCGCCGGGTGAGATCACCGGGTTCCACGAGACCTTGGGCGCCGCATAGCCGTCGCCGGGCTTGTGGTCGGGAATGTCGCGCCCGTCATAATGGCTGCCGTTCGACGCGTTGGGCCAGCCGTAATTCTGGCCGGGCGTGATCAGATTGACCTCGTCGCCGCCCTTCGGCCCCATCTCCTGCTCCCAGAGATTGCCCTGCGCGTCGAATGCGATGCCGAGCAGGTTGCGGTGGCCGTAGCTCCAGATCTCGGGTGCAAAGCCCTTGCCCGCGAGCGGATTGCCGGGCGCGGGCTTGCCGTCGAGCGTCAGGCGCAACACCTTGCCGAGCGTGACCTTGGGATCCTGCGCCGGGGTAAATTTCTGGCGGTCGCCATTGGTGAAGAACAGATCTTTGCCGTCTGGCGAAAACGCGATGCGGCCCGAATAATGGCCATTGCCCTCGACGAACGGCCGCGCACTGAAGATCACCTCGATCTCGCCGAGCCGCTCGCCCCCACCACCGTTAGGCCGCAACCGACCTCGCGCGAGGACTACCCCCTTGCCGCCCGCACCCGCCGAGGAATAGCTGAAATACACGCGCTTGCTCGTCGCGAAGTCGGGCGCGAGGACGACGTCCATCAACCCGCCCTGCCCTGCCGAATCGACCGTGATCGTCGCGACCGTCTGACGCTGCTTCCCATCGGCCGAAACGAGGAGCATTTCACCGGCCTTCTCCGTCACCAGCATCCGCCCGTCGGGCAGCACCGTCATCGCCCAGGGTGACTCGAAATCGGCGACGACCGTTTCGCCGAACGGCTTTTCCCCCGGCGCGGGCTGTGCGGAACAGGCAGCGGCGGCGAGCAAAGTGGCGGATATCAGGCCGGTGGCGGCCAATGTGCGACGGATCATGATCTTCTCCCGGAAATCCCTGCGCCAACGCGGCGTGACGAACGAAGGTTGCTCCCGCTTGCGAAGCGTTGCCATCGCGGGTATGGAGATCCTACTTTCTCTACATCGCCAGATGAAGAGGCTGCGGGGTTCGCTCCGCGGCGCTGATCACCTGTGCTTTGGCCCTGTTTGGAATTGCGATGGCGAATATCGCCCTGTTGACCGAATTGATCGAACCCGAAGCCAAGGCGCTCGGCCTCAGCCTCGTGCGCGTGCGCATGCAGGGCGGCAAGTCCGATCCGACGCTGCAGGTGATGGCCGAGCGGCCCGACACCCGCCAGCTCGTGATCGAGGATTGCGCCGAGCTGTCGCGCCGCATCTCGGACAAGTTCGATGCGCTCGAAGCCGAAGGCAAGGACCCGGTCGGCGAGGACGCCTATCGTCTCGAGGTGTCGAGCCCCGGTATCGACCGCCCGCTGACCCGGCTCCAGGACTTTGCCGATTGGGAAGGCCAGGAGGCGCGCATCCGCCTCGTCGAGCCGTTCGAGGATCGCAAGCAGATCTCGGGCAACCTGATGGGCGTCGAGGGCACCAAGATCACCGTCGACGTGAACAAGCACAAGATCATGACGATCGACTTCGCCCAGGTGGCCGACGCCAAGCTCGTCATGACCGACCGACTCATCGCCGCGACCGCGCCGCTTTCGACCGAAGGCGCGGACGAGGTTTTCTATCAAGATACGTCCGATGAGCCTGATGCTCGCGGCGTCGAGACCGAAGAAGGACAGCATTGATGGCCACGGCAGTCACCGCAAACCGCGCGGAACTGATCGCGATCGCGAATTCGGTCGCGTCGGAGAAAATGATCGACAAGGCGATCGTGATCGAGGCGATGGAGGACGCGATCCAGCGCGCCGCCCGCTCGCGCTACGGCGCCGAGAACGACATCCGCGCCAAGCTCGACCCGAACACCGGCGATCTGCGCTTGTGGCGCGTCGTCGAAGTGGTCGAGGCGGTCGACGACTATTTCAAGCAGGTCGACGTCAAGGGCGCGCAGAAGCTCCAGAAGGACGCGGCGCTCGGCGACTTCATCGTCGACCCGCTGCCCCCGATCGAGTTCGGCCGTATCGCCGCGCAGGCCGCCAAGCAGGTCATCTTCCAAAAGGTCCGCGACGCCGAGCGCGAGCGCCAGTTCGAAGAATATAAGGACCGCGCGGGCGAGATCATCACCGGCGTCGTCAAGCGCGTCGAGTTCGGCCATGTCGTCGTCGACCTGGGCCGCGCGGAAGGCGTCATCCGCCGCGACGCGCAGATCCCGCGCGAAGTCGTGCGCGTCAACGACCGCATCCGCTCGCTGATCCTGAACGTCCGCCGCGAGAACCGCGGGCCGCAGATCTTCCTCAGCCGAGCGCACCCCGACTTCATGAAGAAGCTGTTCGCGCAGGAAGTCCCCGAAATCTACGACGGCATCATCGAGATCAAGCTGCGGCCCGCGATCCCGGGTCGCGCGCCAAGATCGGCGTCATCAGCCATGATTCGTCGATCGATCCGGTCGGCGCCTGCGTCGGCATGAAGGGTTCGCGAGTTCAGGCCGTCGTGCAGGAAATGCAGGGCGAGAAGATCGACATCATCCCCTGGTCGCCCGACATCGCGACCTTCGTCGTCAACGCACTGCAGCCGGCTTCGGTCAGCCGCGTCGTGATCGACGAGGAGGAAGAGCGCATCGAGGTCGTCGTTCCCGATGACCAGCTTTCGCTGGCGATCGGCCGTCGTGGCCAGAACGTCCGCCTCGCGTCGCAGCTGACTGGCAAGGCGATCGACATCCTCACCGAGGCCGATGCCTCCGAGAAGCGCCAGAAGGACTTTGTCGAGCGTTCGGCAATGTTCGAGAAGGAGCTCGACGTCGACGAGACGCTCGCGCAGCTGCTGGTCGCCGAAGGGTTCACCAGCCTCGAGGAGGTCGCCTATGTCGAGGTAGAGGAGATCGCCGGCATCGAGGGCTTCGACGAGGATCTGGCGGGCGAGTTGCAGAACCGCGCGACCGAGGCGCTCGAGCGTCGCGACGCGGCCAGCCGCGAAGAGCGTACCGCGCTCGGCGTAGAGGACGCGCTGATCGACATGCCGTATCTGAACGAGGCGATGCTCGTCACGCTCGGCAAGGCGGGCATCAAGACGCTCGACGATCTTGCGGATCTTGCGACCGACGAGCTGGTCGAGAAGAAGCGCGCCGAACCGCGCCGTCGCAACGACGATGCGCCCAAGCGTCCCGAGCCCAAGGGCGGCATCCTCGCCGAATATGGTCTCAGCGACGAACAGGGCAACGAGATCATCATGGCCGCGCGCGCGCACTGGTTCGAGGACGAAGCCCCCGAGGCGGACACGGAAGAGGCTCCGGTGGAAGCGGCTTCGGCCGAGGACACTGCGGTCGAGGACACCGCGGCAGATGACGGCGCGGCGGATGCCGTCGTAGCGGATGACGCTACGGACACGACCGACGCGAAGAGCGAGGACGACAAGGCCTGATGCCGTTTGTCAGCATCCGCATTTCGGGGTCCGCCACCAAGGACCAGAAGGCCGGCATCGTCGCCGACGTCACCCAGTCGCTCGTCGAGCGGCTGGGAAAGAACCCGGCTGCGGTGCAGATCGTGATCGAAGAGGTGTCGACCGAGAATTACGGCGCGGGCGGCCAGCTGCTGGTCGACCGCGACGCCCCGAAGACGACTCCGGCGCAGGAGGACGCACATGCGGAACCCTCCCGATGAGGCGCTAGGCGCTACCGACGACCTTCCTTCCTCCCCTCCCGCAAGCGGGAGAGGACCGAAGGGTGGGCGCCCGTCCTCGGCTAAGAACAAGGGTGCAAGTGGGCGCGAGCCCAACCCATCCCGCATGCGCGAGGGGGATGAAGACGCCCCCATTCGCAAGTGCATCCTATCGGGCGAGCGCGATGTTCGGCCACATCTCGTACGACTCGCGCTGGCCCCCGATGGCCAGATTCATCCCGACGTGCGCGCCAAGGCTCCTGGCCGTGGCGCGTGGATCGGGGTGACGCGAATCGAACTCGAAGCGGCGATCAAGAAGGGCAAGCTCAAGGGCGCGCTCGCTCGGGCGTTCAAGACTGGCGAATTTACCATCGCACCCGAGCTTCCCGCGGTGATCGAAGCCGCGCTTGAGCGCAACGCACTCGACCGGCTCGGGCTCGAATCGCGCTCGGGCACCGTGCTGATCGGTTCGGACCGGATCGAGCAGAATGCGCGCCAGGGCAAGCTGAAGGCGCTGTATCATGCGTCCGACGCGGCCGAGGACGGCAACCGCAAGCTCGACCAGGCGTGGCGCATCGGCAACGATGTCGAAGGCTCGGGCCTGCGGGGGTTGGCACTGCCTGCGTCACGTACCATATTGGCATTGGCGCTGGGGCGGGAGAATGTGGTACACATTGGCCTGACTGACCGCGCTGCAGCAAAGCGGGTGAGCGAAGCGCTCGACCGTTGGCTGCATTTTATCGGCCCCGAACCTTCTCCCGTGTCTTGCGAAACGGCCTCGCAGGGCGCATCGGCGTCTCAACAAAACGGGACGTCACCCATAACAGGGGCGTCCGGATCGACCGGACACAGCCCGGCCGTGGACATGACTGAGGAATTTGAGTGAGCGACACGGACAACGAGAAGCCGAAACTTGGCATGCGCGCACCTTTGGGTGTGAAGCGCACGGTCGAGACCGGCCAGGTGAAGCAGAGCTTCAGCCACGGCCGATCGAATACGGTGATCGTGGAAACCAAGCGTGCGCGCGTCCTGCGCCGTCCGGGCGAGCCCGACGGTCCGATCGCCGATGCGCCGGTTGCCGCGCCCGC
>NZ_JRVI01000005.1:0-53122 GCF_000783375.1 Sphingomonas sp. Ant20 | reverse complement strand
CCCCCTCCCGAAGATCTTGGCGATCTCAAGCTTTATCGCATACCGACGCCCACGACCGTCGCCGCACGCGCGCAAAAGCAAGTTGCTTTGCTCTTTCAAAAGGGCGTGCCGGTCGATCGTCGCTACCGACGCGCGGTGTATCCCGGCCAGCAGCTCGACGGCGTGCCGACGTCGATCGTGCTCGTGATGAAGAACGATACACCTGGCGGCCTGGGCGTGCCGATGCCAGCCGGCAGCACCGCACTCTACGCCGAGCGGGCTGGCGGACGCCTGCTGCTGGGATTGGGCGCGGTCACCGACCGCACGGTTGGCGAGACGGTGCGCCTAGCGGCAGGTATCAGCAGCCAGGTTATGTTGACCCAGGCTATCGTTGCGTCGCGCGTGCCGATGGCGGCTCCGGGGGACGCATTGTCGCGAGAGGTCGTGCTGACGGCGACTAACGCCAACCCTTTTCCGGCGACGCTCGACGTCCCGATCGGAGCGGCGGGCCAGGCGATCGAGGCCGATGACAAGGCGCTCAACCGAACCGACGGGATCCTCACCTGGTCGCCGACCCTGCCGCCGGGCGGTCGCGCCATTTTGCGTTACCGTTACTGACCGGCCCGCTTCGACCTCCCAGGTCGGGCGATACCGCATTCGCCTGATTTCAAGATCTAAATAGGGTCAGGAAGCGTGTACTGGTGGCAGCTACAATGCCTCGCCGTCCCCGCCAGTTGCGGCACATGAATGGATGACAGGTTTCGGCGAGCGGAAGGGGCGTTCGGAACGTCGCCTTTTGGGTCCAAAGAGCGGCGGTGCGGGTCAGTGTTCGGCACCAAGACCGCTTCTTGTTCCTGCGCGGCACCCTAGCAGATAGCGGCATCAAACTCCTCGGCAACAGTATCGACAAGGACCAACACGTGAGCACGTGACAGCGTCGGCATCGCTCCCTACGCTGCCAGCCACGGCCCGAAACGCGGCCGGGTGAGGAGAGGCTGCCATGGCCCGTCGTATCCCAGTTCTTGCCTGTGCAGCTGCCGCTCTGCTCGGGGCCAAGGCGCCGCCGGGTCCGCGCCCAGGCATCACCGGCGTTTCGCACCTCGCTATTTATGCTCGGGACATGGCAAAGTCCGAGCACTTCTACACGCATGTGCTGGGCGCCCGGAAGGGTGCGGACCCTGAGAACCCGGCCGGCGTCCGCTACTATCTAAGCTCGCGCCAGTTCGTGGAGGTGCTACCCGCACCCGCCGGACAGGGGCCCAGCATGCTGGCGCACGTCGCCTACTCGACAACGGACGCGGCGACGCTGCGGGTCTGGCTGGCCGCGTCAGACGTCTCTGGCCTCGGCGCGATGCAGCGCTCTACCGAAGGGGATCGTTGGTTCGCCCTGCGCGATCCAGAAGGCAACGGGATCCAGTTCGTGCAATCCGCGAGCGCTGACGCCAACGCTGTTCCCAGCGCGATTAGCGGGCGCATCATCCACGTCGGCTACGCCGTCCACGACCGGGCCAAGCAGGACAGGATGTACCGCCGCCTGCTCGGCTTTCGGCCGTACTGGTATGGCGCATTCGAGCCCGACAAGGTCGACTGGGTGTCACAGCAGACGCCCGACGGGCGGGACTGGCTGGAATACATGATGATCGGTCCGGGTTCGGGCGTGCCGGTGAGCAAGGTCGACGCCCGCCAGCTAGGCGTACTTAACCACCTATCCTTGGGCGTTCCCAATTTGCAGGCCGCCGTCACGACGCTGTATCGGGAAGATCGCCTAGGCCCGCGTCACGACGGTCCACAAATGGGCCTGGACGGCAAGTGGCAGGCCAACCTCTACGACCCCGACGGCACGCGGATCGAGCTGATGGAGTTCCAGCCTGTGACCAAGCCGTGCTGCTCATCCTTCACGGCCGAGAGCCCGACCAGGTAGGTACTGGCGACGTTGAACGAAGGGCAGAAAGACGGAGTAAGGAAGCGGGGTTCGAGTGACCGCATCTGGATCATGGCGTAAGGTCAACCATTAGAGAGGCATATGGGTCGGATATAGCAAATGGTTCTCGGGGCGGATCGGCATGCGGATTCTATGGATCAGGCATGGAAGAGCAAAGGGAAGTCTGCCGGCGATGCTGTTCGGCCTAATCGCTGATCGTCGCACCGTAAATCGGATCGCGGCCACGCACGGGCTGAACCGCCTTGCGTGCTTGTTCGAACCGCTCTGCTGTCGTCTGACCGGGCGGCTCTTGGCGGGCGACGGGTCGGCCCACGGACGCCGACGCCGTCTGCGTCTGGATCGCGGAAGGAACGGCTAACATGCCGTTAGTCGGGCCGGCGCGGCGTGTACCGCCGTCGGTCATAGCCGCGTTGGTATCAGCCGTCGATATCGCGAGCCAATCGACGGCTACCTTACCCGCTGATCCCGCTTAACGATCCGCTGGACCCGCCCGGCGAAAATCCATTGCCGGGAAACCCCGTTCCGGGCCCGTATGCCGCTCAACCAAAACAGGGGGTGGGCATGGGGTTGAGGCACAGGGCATATGCACCTTTCAGGTTTCCGACGGCGGTAATCGCGCTGGCGATCCTGTTCCACGCAAGCCCTTCATCGGCGCAACTCGCCAACCCCCGGGCCATGATCAAGCTCCACGCTGAAGGCCGCCAGGCCCCGCGTGCGACGATCGCCGACATGGCGTGGATCGAGGGCCACTGGATCGGCGACATGCCCGATGGGCCGGTCGAGCATGTGCTTCTCAGTCCTCGCTTTGGGCAGCTTCCGGGCTTCGTCCGCGCGTTAGCTCCCCAGAACCTGGCCTTTTACGAGATCGGCGTGTTCGTCGAGATTGGAAATTCGCTGACTCTTCGGGTCAAGCACTTCACGCCGGAACTCGCCGGTTGGGAAGCGCAGGCGGCTTATATCGACCGTCCGCTGGTCGATCGCGATTCGACCAGCTTCTACTTCGACGGCGCGACTTTCTCGCGAACCGGGCCGGATAGCTTCACGGTCTATTTTCTCAATCGCTCGGACGGCCAGGAACGTGAGACACTCGTGATTCCCTTCCGGCGTACATCAGGCCCCGCGCGGCGAAGCGATGGAGCACCGTCATGAGCGCGCTATGCAAGCTTTACGCCGTTGCCTGTTGCTTGCTGGCGCTGTTCGTCGCTCCGGCGATGGCGCAGCCGCAGGACCGGCTGGTTGTCAGCACGCTGCAATCGACCAGCTTCGCCGGCAGCAAGATCGGCATTTCGCCAGTCCGCAACCTCACGGTCTACCTGCCGCCGCGCTACGCCGAGGCAGGCAAGCGATTTCCCGTCCTCTACTTCCTCAACTATTTCTTCGAAGATCACCGCGAACCCTTCGCCAGCCACGGCGCAAAGGCGTTACTGGACAAGGCGATAGGGCAGGGTCTGATCGGCGACGTCATCGTCGTGACCGCCGACTTCACGACCCCCGCGGGCAGTTCATGGTACGTGAATTCGCCGGCGACGGGCAATTGGGAGGATTTCATGGTGCGCGAGCTGGTGCCGCACATCGATGCCACCTACCGCACGCTTCCTACCCGGGATTCGCGCGGGATCGCGGGGGACGGTCCGGGGGCGTATGGCGCGATCCGTTTCGGCATGCGCCATCCCGAAATATTCGGCGCGGTCTATGGCATGCAGCCGGTGGCGAGCGGGCCGAATATCCAGCCGACGCACAGCCGCCCGAACTTCGAACGCATGGCGCGCGCGACATCGCTCGACGATCTGCGGGACGACGGCTTCTCGCTGATCTTCACGTCGATCTATCAGGCCTTTTCGCCGAACCCCAATCGACCGCCGCTGTTCTTCGATCCACCGGCGCGGCGTGTCGACGGGCGCATCGTAGTGGACAGCGACCGTACGGCGCGTTTTAAACAGGGATTCGCGCTGTCGGCCTTGCTCCCCGCTTATGCCGACAATCTCAAATCGCTGCGGGGCTTCAAGTTCGACTGGGGGCGTCAGGACACGCTGGTCGATCATGTCTATGGCGCGCAGGCCTTTTCCAATCTCCTCGCCGAATATGGCGTGCCGCATGAAGCCGAGGAGCATGGCGGCGGCTTTCGCGACCGGCATTGGGGCGAGCAGGGGCGCTTCTACACCGATGTGCTGCCCTTCATCGCGCGGCACCTGTTGTTCGGACCTCCCGCGACGCCGACCGAACGCGTCAACGCCGCACACGGAAAGCTGCGCGAGTCGATACTTTCCAACGATGCCGATGCGCGCGCCGCGCTCTACCGCGCGGACGCGCTGAGCATGCCTGAATATCAACCCGCGCTGCATGGCACCCGCCAGATTGCCGCCTATCACCGCGCGATGCGTGAACGGCGGCAGGTGGTCAGCTATGTGCCGGTCGCAAGCGAAGTCTTCGACCTGGGCAACACACTGGTCGAGATCGGAACCTTCACGATCCGCTGGTCCGACCGCGCCGACGAGGAGCGGGGAAAATACGCGCATGTCTGGGGCGTCGAGCGGGACGCAGCCCTCAGGCTCAAGGCCGACACCTGGGGCTATTTCCGCCCGCTGGCCGATTCCGCGGGCTTCTTCACCGCGATCCCGGAGCCGTCGTCCTCGCCCATCCCGCTAGCCGCAGGCGATCGGTCCGTGGGCGAATTGCTGCGAGCCCATAACGACCGCGACGCCGAGGCCGTGCGGACCAAGGATGTCGAGGCGAAGCTCGTGGATTATACCGGCGACGCCATCTTCATGCCCTTCGCCGATACGCCCAAACGCGGCATGGCCGAGATCCGCCCCTATCTGACCGCCTATACCGCAGCGGGAACCGGCGCGACCTTCCGCGACGTGCGGGTCTGGACCCTGGCGTTCGAGAACCACGGTGCGTGGGTAATCGAATATCCCAAATTCCGCGTCGAGTGGACCGCGGGGGGCCAGTCCGGCACCGTCACGGGCGGCGGCATCCGGCTCTGGCAGCGTCAGGCTGGCGGCTCGCTCAAGCTGCATCGCCAGATCGGAACGCACGACTATGTCGTCCCGGCCCGGTAAGGCGGCGCCCCGCTTGGTCCGATTGGCGGCAGGCATTCCGCTATCAGCCTGACATCGGAGCTCTTCGTTCGAGGCGGGCATTTACAAGCGTAGCGAGGCGCTCAGTTCACGACGGGGCAAGGCTCAATTAACGTGGTTTGCTCAAAGAGATTACGGCATCGCGTATTCCAGCAATTGTGCGCCGCTGTCGGCGAACGTAACCGGGCATGAACGGATGTCTGAAGGTAGGGCGCGCAAACGCCGCCTGGAATGTCCTGAAGGCGGTCGTCCTGACCGTTGTTCAGGCGGGCACTCCTTGTGCTGCCGGCAGAGCAGTGATGTCAGATGATCCCGACCAGAGATTGACGCCGCCATCGTCGGCCGCGTTGTCGATCGCGGTGAGTTCGTCGGCGGAGAAGTCGAGCGTCTTCAGCGAGTCCAGGGAATCGTCGAGCTGTTCGACCGTGCGGGCGCCTATCAGCGCCGACGTGACGCGCGGGTCGCGCAAGACCCACGCGATCGCCATCTGGGCCAGGGTTTGTCCGCGCTCACCTGCGATATCGTTCAGGGTACGGATGGCAGCAAGGTTCCGATCCGTGAGCAAGGCCTGTGACAGCGACCCGTCACGGGTGGCTCGCGCATCCTGCGGGACGCCCTGAAGGTATTTATTCGTCAGCATGCCCTGCGCCAAGGGTGAGAAGGCAATGCAGCCGACGCCCAGCTCCTCCAGCGTCGCCAGCAGATCGCGCTCGATCCACCGGTTCAGGATCGAATAGCTGGGCTGGTGGATGAACAGCGGCACCTTTTCCGCGGACAGGATCTCGGCCGCACGGCGGGTCAGCCCCGGTTCGTAGGAGGAGATGCCGACATACAGTGCTTTGCCTTGTCGATGGAGTTGCACCAGCGCGCCCATCGTCTCCTCGAGCGGGGTCGCGGCATCCACCCGATGCGAATAGAAGATGTCGACATAGTCGAGGCCCATTCGCTTGAGGCTCTGGTCGCAACTCGCAATCAGGTATTTTTTGGATGAACCGACATCGCCATACGGTCCGGGCCACATGTCCCAACCCGCTTTGGTCGATATGATGAGTTCGTCGCGATGGGCCGCGAAATCAGAGGCGAGGACGCGACCGAAATTCTCTTCGGCCGAGCCATAGGGCGGGCCGTAATTGTTGGCCAGATCGAAGTGGGTCACGCCACGATCGAATGCCCGCCGCAGGATGGCTCGCCCCGTCTCGAACACATCCTGTCCTCCGAAGTTCTGCCACAGCCCCAGGCTGATTGCCGGCAGCCTCAGGCCGCTTCGGCCGGTGCGTCGATAGGGCATGCCGCTGTCATACCGGAGCGGCGACGCGACGTACGGACGGGGAAACGACATTGGTGACTCCTTGTAAACGTCTTCGATGCGCAACGCGCTAACCGTTTTGGCGCAGCGTGCATCGCTCTTCTGAACTGCCTCGATCGCGTTGGGCAGGTGCGCGATGCAGCGCTGCAGTTACGCGCTCAAGGTGCACTAACGCTGGCCTAGATCAGCCATTCAAAAGCACGCTTCAGTCGGGCCGCACCATTGGTATCGAACGGCTGACCATGAGCGAAGATCACCCGGTCCGGCTCGAGCGCCACCATCGCTCGCACCGCGTTTCTGGCGTCCGCGCCGCCTAGCCGTACTGGTAGCCGAAGGTACCGTGCGGTCGTGCCGTCCGTGGCAGCGGAGACCTGCATCAATAGCCGCGTGACAGGCGGCAGCTTGTCAGGATCGAGGTTTTCGATGAGGTCGACGAGTACGAGCGTCCTGGTCTGCCGGTGGAAGAACCAAATCTCGTTGAAGCCAGCCCCTGCCGGCACCATGCCTTGATCAAGCGTGTCCGACCATTCCGCCGGGGCCGTGCCACCGAGTTCGGCATCGAACCGCACCGACGATGCGCGGACCTGTGCCCGGTCCCGCAGTCCTGGCGCAGCCCAGGTGGTCGCATCCGGGTAGGCCCGTTGCCAATCGGCAATGTAGGTCCAGTGCGCGATGTTGGGGGCAACGAGATGCCGTACCCGTCCCAGCGCTTCGATCGCCTTGGCCAGCTCGGCCGAATAGGGGGTCGGCGAATGCAGAAGGAGATCGCCATTTTCGAGCCGGATGATCGTCATGCGCACGGGCAGCGCTATCCCCATCGCGTTTATTGGTCCGCTGTCGACGATCCAGACACCCTCGGCAAAGACTTTCGGGACATCGAGTGGCGGGTAGGTCGCGCGATGCCGGGCTTGGGTATCGTCCGGGCGTCGATGACTGTCTGCCAACGTCCAAAATCCAAGGGCGGCAACGCCGACGACACCCGCCGCGCCGGCGATCCGACGCCGTCTGCGCGCCTTCGCGGACGCCTGGTCGGCAAAGAAGCGTCGCATATCCGCCAGCAGGAGCCCGGGCTGTTCGAGCGCCGCGAAATGGCCGCCGGCCTCCATCTCGCTCCAATGGACGATGTTGTAGGTCTTGCGCGCCTGCGAGCGCGGAGGAGGCGGGAAGACGGGGTCGGGGAAGGCTGCGACGCCGGTCGGCACCTTGATACGGCTGCCTGCCGGAAGTTCGCCCGAACCCTCCAGCATGCGGCCGCGATACATCCAGGTGGACGTGATGAAGGACCCCTCGACGAGGTACAGCATGATGTTGGTGAGGAGCGTATCTTCGTCGAACGCCTGCCAGAGATCGGGCCTACCGTGTTCATCACGCGGCACGTCCGCCCAAGCGCCGAACTTCTCCAGAATCCAGGCAGCAACGCCGACGGGGCTGTCCGACATGGCAATGCCGAGCGTCTGCGGACGCGTACCTTGTTCGTGCGCGTAGCCGGTTTCCTCTTTCGCCAGCGTAGCACGTCGGGCCGCCCAGGCGAGTTCGTCGGGCGTCTTCGGCGATATGTCCGCCGCCTGAAGGAGAACCATGTTGAGGTGCAGCGCGGCCACGGCTTCGAAATGATCGTGCGCCATCCAGCTCCCGATCGCCGCGCCCCAGTCACCACCTTGCACCAGATAGCGCGCATCACCGAAAAGCTCGGTCATCAGACCGTGCATCAACGCGCCTGTTCGGCGCGGTCCGATCGGCGCGGCAGGGCGCCCGGAAAAGGCGTAGCCCGGAAGCGAGGGCACGACGATGTCATGGCCGTCGGCGACCAATGGCGCGATGAGCGCCTCGAATTCCATGAACGAGCCCGGCCAGCCATGCAGCAGGAGCAGGGGTGGGCGCGACCCATCGCCCCGCGCATGAATGAAGTGAAGCTTTTCGCCCAGCACCTCCGTCGTGAACTGGGGTAGAGCATTCAGCCGACGTTCCTGCGCGCGCCAGTCGAACCGCATGCGCCAATGGTCCACGAGCCGCTTGAGATCCGCAAGCCCGACCCCTGACGTCCAGCTTCCGGCGTCCGGCAGCGCGCCCCAGTCGAACGATGCGACCTTGGCGTTGATGCCGGCGAGCCGCTCGTCGGGTACTGCAATCGTAAAGGGCTTTGCCATCTCGTGTCCTTGCGTTCCAAGGGCGCGCGCCCCGTCTCGAGCAACACCAACGCACGCACCTGCGTCACGTTCAAATCGACCGGCATTCCGTAGTGAGAGCACCTCTCGAAGCTCGAGCCCGATACGGTGAGATCGGTTCTGCGGCGCGCGTGGGACACCGCAGCGCCTTCAGAACGTTGAGAGGCTATGCATGATGACAGGCCAGCCCATCCGACGCGACAGCGTCCTCCCGCCGACGCTGTGCTGCCAAGCACCCCGAGCATGGTCCAATGAGCGCGGACCAACCACTCGCTGGACACCGGGTGGTGATCACCGGTGCATCGAGCGGTATCGGCGCGGCTACGGCGGTGGCCTTCGCGGCGGCGGGCGCACGGGTCGTTCTGGGTGCCCGCGGCAGGGAAGGGCTGGACGACGTGGCACGCCGCTGCGCCGCGGCGGGCGGGAACGCCAGCGTACGACCCGTCGACTGTACCGATGCAGCAGCGGTGGCGACATTCGCTGCCGAGGCCCGCGCCTGCTCGGTGGCATCGACCTGTGGTTCAGCTGCGAGGCGTCGGCGTGCTCGGCCGGTACGAAGACGTGCCGATCGCAGACCATGCGCGCGTCGTCGACGTGAACCTCGTCGCTCACATGAATGATGTGCATGCGGTGCTGCCGATCTTCCTCGCGCGGGATCGCGGCACCTGGGTCAACATGATCTCGGCCGGCGGCTTCGTCGCGACGCCGTATGCGGCGGCCTATTCGGCGAGCAAGTTCGGGTTGCGCGGGTTCAGTGCGGCACTCCGCGGCGAGGTGTCGAAGCGCCCGCACATCCATATATGCGACGTCTGTCCGACCTTCGTCGACACGCCCGGCGTCGACCATGCCGGCAACTATACGGGCGCACGGCTCTCGTTGCCGCCGGGTTCGCTCGCACCCGAGACGGTAGCGAAGGCGGTCGTGGGGCTCGCGACGCGACCCCGCAATCTCACCGCAGTCGGCGCGCCGGCGATCGCCTTCAAGCTGGGGGAGTTCGCGGCACCGAACCTGCTGGCGGCGATCCTGAGCGGCTTCCTCGACACCTGGTCAGCGCGCGCACCCGACGGCGACGACAGCGACGGGGTATTGTTCGAGCCCGGCGTTCCCGCCGGTCCGGATGGCGGGCGGCGCGATCCGCATCGGGGGCGCAAGGTCGCAGCTGCGACGTCCGGTATCGCGGTCCTCGGCCTTGCGGGTATCGGCATCTGGCTCGGTCGTCGCCGGTGAGCGACAACGACCGCGATCCTTCACGCGCGCCCGGCCAGGAGAGCGTGTGGCGCTTTCCCCGCCCGGCCGTTGCCGAAGCGAGCGAGCGGTGGATCCGCATCGAGCATCGCGGCGTCCTGGTGGCCGATACGCGCCGGGCTGTTCGCACGCTTGAGACCAGCCATCCGCCAAGCTGGTACCTGCCGCCCGACGATCTGAGCCCAGGCCTGCTTCGCCGTTCGGAGCGACGCTCGTTCTGCGAGTGGAAGGGCTACGCAGTCTACTGGCACCTGACGATCGGCGCCGAAGTGCTGCGCGACGTGGCGTGGAGCTATCCGGAGCCGACGCCGGCCTTTGCGGTATTGCGCGACCATGTCGCTTTCTACGCCGGTCCGCTCGATACATGCACGGTGGACGGCGAGCAGGTGGTTCCGCAACCCGGCGGATTTTACGGCGGCTGGATCACGTCGGACCTTGTGGGGCCGTTCAAAGGCATACCGGGCAGCATGGGATGGTGACGGCCGTTCTGCCTGCCGGTCTTCGCGACTGGCGAGAAGCCCCGCGCGTGCGGGTGCTGAACGACCGCGCGGTGAACGTCAGCGGCCGTTACGTCCTGTGCTGGCTGCAGCAGGCGCTACGAGCGTGCGACAATCCGGTGATCGATGCGAGCATTCTGCTCGGCAACGCGCTCGGTTTGCCGGTCCTGGTGTACCACGGCGTGCGCGAGGATTATCCCTATGCCTCCGACCGGCTGCACCACTTTATCCTGGCGGCGAGCCGCGACCTTGGTACCGGGTGCACGAAGCGTGGTCTGGCCTGCGTTCACCACGTCGATCGGGCTGGGCACCGCGAAAAAGGTCTCGTGCACCGGCTTGGCGCCGATGCGGCGGCGATTGTGCTGGAGGACCAGCCGACCTTTGTCGCCCGCTGGCAGTCCGATAGGGTCGCTGCCCGCGCCGCGGCGCCGGTCTATGCGGTCGAGGCTGCGTGCCTGGTACCCCCGGTAGTGCTGGGCGGCGACATCCGTGGACGATCGGGGTTCCTGCGACGCCACGAACCCGAGCGCTCCAACTGGGTAGAGACGGAGGAGGCGGTGCCGGAACAGCCCGCTTACGCCGGGACGCTGCCCTTCACGCCGGACAGGTTGGACACATGCGATCTCGACGCGCTGGTGACCAGTCTCGCGATCGATCATACGGTGCCGGTCAGCGACCTGCACCCGGCTGGCCGGAGCGCGGCAGAGGAACGGCTGCGGTGGCTGGTGACCGAGGTGCTGCCCGGCTATGCCGCAGCGCGCAACGACGCCACGCGCGCGGACGGCGCCAGCGGATTGTCGCCCTATCTGCACTTTGGTGTGCTGGGCCCGGGCGAGGTGATGGCCGCGGTCGTCGCGGCTGATGCAGGTAGCAGGCACAAGGCAAAGTTCGCCGACGAGCTTCTCGGATGGCGCGAGTGGTTCCACTACCAGGCGCGGGATCAAGCCGCGCCGGAGCGCTACGACCGCGTCGCCGGCTGGGCAGTCGACACGCTCGCAGAGCATGCCGCCGATCCCCGACCCGAGTTGGAGACGTTGAGCGCGATGCTTCACGGCGAAACGCGCGACGAGACCTGGAACGCCTGCCAGAAGCAGTTTCTCGTCGACGGCTGGATGCACAACAACCTGCGGATGTACTGGGGCAAACGCATCATCGCGATGACGCCCAGTCCGGAAGCGGCATGGTCTACCGCCTGCTATCTCAACGACCGGCTCAGCCTCGACGGTCGCGACCCGTCGACCTACGGCAACATCGCCGCGACGTTCGCGGGCTCACCATCGGACCGCGAGCGACCGATCTACGGGCGTGTCTCGACACGCGGCGACGGCTCCACGCGCCGCAGGGACGGCGGCGACGAATGGCTCGCTGCGGCAGCGTCAAGGGCGGTGCCGCGGGTATCGGTTCCGGCGGAGGTGCCGGTCGATCCGTATCTCACCGGCGAGCCGACTGTCTGAGCGGTCGTTCGGCAGGGGGGGCTTTGACCTGCAGATGCGGCCGAACAAACGCCTGCATTCCCGGCCTCTCTGCCATAGCTTCCCATGCGTCACCACCGCGCCCGTCTTCAGAATGCCAATGATTTGCTGCTTTACCCGTCCATTCCGAGTGCGGATCCCGGTTCCAAATCGAGGGGAAAAACGGGGCGCGTCTCATCCGGCGCCCGCTGGCTTTCTCTTGCATTGGTTTGTCAGGATCGCGGATAGTCGATCGCCGAAAGTCGGAGCCGCCCGACCCGACCGAGCCTGCGTCCCACGAAAACGGGGCGGCCGTGCGCCGCCCCAAGGGGGGGTGTGTTAGCGACCAATGTACCGGTCGATCGAGGGTGTCCGATCGGCACGCTGCTCGTTATTTGCGTTTTCCCCGTATCTGTTCGATCACGTCCGCAGCAGCATAGATTGTCGGCTGCACGTTGAGTCCTGGGAATGTAGCCTGGTCGCCCGATCCCATCTGGATCACGACCGTGGTCTGTGCAGACTGGCTCGGACGCCAGCGTTCCAACACCTGATAGGGAACGTCACCGCCGCCAAAACCACCCGTCGTAGGGCCATTCGGCACGGCTGCATCGGCCACCCCTGGAGGGCTGCCCGCCTGACTGGCCGACCCCATCGAAGCGCTGGCGCCGGTCCCTGTTGAGAAGCTCGGGCCGGTTTTGTCGCGCAGGTCGGAGCCGCCACCGGCAGCAAGGTCGCGCGTCTCAGCCTTGATGACGGCGAACCACTCCTTACCCGCATCCTGGGTGAGTTCCGCCGCCCGCAACATGGCGAATTTGGCGACATCATCGGGCTTTGCGCCTTTTGCGCCGGTGTAGACGATGGTCACCCTGCCGTCGGCGGCAACGGACGACTGATAACCAACGTCACTTGCCGCCTTCGCTGCCTTATACCCCTTTTGCGCAGCAGCCGGGGTGCAGATCAGCGCCGCTACTATCAGGACTGCATATTTCATCATGCCCTCCATCACGAAAGAAGATCGGGACGGTTTCGACCGTCCCGATCGCATAGCCTCAATACTGCAACAGGATGCCGAAGACGATTCGCCGATCGTTCAGGAAACTGAACCGATCATACAATTGTCCGCTCTGGTCGATTTGCACGCGCGCCTTGCTCTTCGTGTCGAGGATGTTGGCGACCGACGTGCGCAGCGTCAGGGGGCCGATCCTGTATCGAACCGAAGCGTCAAGGAACCCGGCCGCTGAATTGTAGACGGGGTTGCCCGTCACATAGTCGCGGTAGGTCGTGAGGTATTTCGAGCGCCAGTTATACGCCAGACGCATCTCGAGCGCGGAGTCCTGATAAATTCCAACGACGTTGAGGATGTGATCGGATTGTCCGAGAAGATCATCGACGCCGAACCGGAAGAAGGTCGTCTGGTCATCGACGTTACCGTCGCCATCACTGTCGACGCCGTTCGCAGGCGGTGTCGTCGACGAGTCGATATAGGTATAGTTTCCCTGGAAGCCGAGATGGCTCAGCACGCCCGGTAACTTGTCGAAGAACTGCTGGTAGCTGACCTCGATGCCTTTGACCTTGGCCTTGGCCTGATTCACCTGCCCGTTGTAGATGATATTGACGGTCTGCCCGTCAAGCGTCGTCGTTCCCAACGCCAGATCGCCATTCGTGACGATATTGGACAAGCTCTTGTAGAATCCGGCGACGGAGAAATATCCCCCGCGGAAATAGCGCTCGATCGAGAGATCGAAGCTGTCGGCCGTGGTTGGTCGCAGCAGCGGATTTCCGCGATTTACGCGGATGTCGCCTGCCGTGATGTTCTGCGCACCCCGATCAATGCCGAACAGCGGGTCATTCTCATCGGTGATCGGCGGGAAGTTCACGCGGTTCGTGGTCACGACATATTCCTGCGACGCGCGCAGATCCTGTACGTTCGGCCGGCTTAGCCCCTTGCTGTACGCGAACCGGACGAGTTGCTGCGAGTCGACATTCCAGCGCAGGTTGAAGGACGGAAGCCAGTTCTCGTTGGTCTGCTTGAAGCTGATCGGTACGGCCGCCTGAGCGCCGTACGCGATCGACTGGGGCAGGAAGTCCGCGGGATCGTCCCGGCTCTCCGCATCATCGGTTCTGGTCCGCTCAAGAACCCCGTCGCCATCGGTGTCGGCAAACGCCGGTGTCTGGGCATCGGCCACGAACGGCCGGAACGCCTGGAACCCGGTCGATCGCAATTTGGTGCGGACATATCGGACGCCGAAGTTTGCGGCGATCGACATGCCGTTGTCGAACTCGTGCTTGAGATCAAGGCGAGCGTACGCGTTCGCCGTCTGCTCCGTGATATTGGACGTGTCCTCGGGGCGGAATATGGGGACCCCGAATTTACTGCCGTCGTCCGTACCCCTGGGCACCCAGTTGTAATTGCCGTTGGCCAGCTGCGGCTCTGCGTTCAGATATTTGCGGAATGCGGAATAGTCGTTGAGAAGTGCGGAGTTCGCAAAGACGAAGGTCTGGTTCGGCCCTTCGACCACGCCGCCCCGGAAGAAGTTGGCGAAGCTGATGGCTTCTGCAGCCTTGGTGGGCTCCTGAAAGGTGCCGACCACGCCGTAACCGCCGCGACCATCCCATGCAGGCGAGATTGCACCCCAGTTCAGCGCCATTTCCGAGTTCGTCTGGCTCCGCTCGGAGTAGCGACCGCCGAATTTGACGCTGTCGAACCAGCCGGCAAGTCCGTCACTCCCCGACACGTCGTACGCGGTATCGGCACGGAAGGCGTAGAGATCGCCCTTGCCGACCTGGAACTGGTCGGCCGCGAATTGCCAGGTCGCGCCGTTCAGATCGCCGGACGATGTCGGCGACGCGAGCGGATTGGCATCGCTGTCACCGCTGAAGCGCGTATTGCCCGGATTGAAGCGATGGGCCGGGTTGACCGAAAAGGCGATCCGCGGGTTATCGAGATCGGGCGCAATCTGCCAGTCGAGATAGGTGTTGAAGCCGCCCCAGATCTGACGCTGCCGTGCGCTTGCCTTGGTATATTGCCCGTCGACCGTCACCAGGAGGCGTTCGGTCGGCTGCCACCGCAGATTGAGGCTGAAATCCTCGGTCTTGCTCTCTTCCGTCCTGCCGATGCCGAGCGATCCGACCGGCGATCCCACCGCGCCCGTCCAGGCATCGATCCGGTTGGTGACGAAGCCCGATTCCATCAGACCGCCGCGAATTGGGATCAGCGTCTCGCAGTCGCCAGGGTTCGAGGGGAAGCCGCCCGCGCCGCTGCACATGGCGACACCATCAGATCCGAAGCCCGGCTTGACCTTGAGATTGCTGATCCCTGCCGTCGTGCCCGTATCGTGCTCGGGGAACCACTCGAACGTCCGCTCGATGCTGTCCGTGTCCTCCTCAACCCGGATATACTTGGCCGTGAGTTGCAGCGTATCATTCTTCCACTGCAGCGCGCCGTAGTAGCTTCGACGATCACGATCGACGTCGTTCGTACGCAACTGAAATCCCGGCGTCGTACCAAGGATGCGTGACGGATCCACGCCCGTGAACTCGGACAGCTTCGCCGCGCCGGTCAGGCTTGTCTGCGGAACGTTGCCGGTCGCGTCGAGGACGCGCGGAAACGGCGAATTCTGCTGCCAGCCGTTGATACGCGAACTCAGCTTTGACCGCGAAACCGACGCTACCACGCCGAATTCACCGATCCCCGTCTTCCATCTGCTGCCGCCCGTGATGCTGCCCGACGGCGACGACTTTTTGCGAAGGTCGGTGTAGGTATTGTCCGCCGAGATTGCGAGAAACGGCTTCTGGCGATCGAATGGTTCCAGGGTGCGCAGGTTGATCGTGCCGCTGATGCCGCCCTCGATGAGATCGGCCGTCTGGTTCTTGTACACATCGACTGCGCCGATGAGCTCCGGCGGAATACTCGAGAAATCGAGCACGCGCCCGCCATTGGCGCTGAACGCGTCGCGGCCGTTAAACTCGGAGCGGACAAAGCCCAGACCGCGGATCAGGTTGCCCTGGCCTTCGGGTGAGGGGAAGTCGGGTGACGCGCCGCCGGTCGCGAACCGCGAGATCGTCACGCCCGGGACGCGCCCGAGCGCCTCTGCCACCGACAGATCGGGCAAGGTGGCGATGTCGGAGGCTGTGATCGAGTCGACGACCGTGTCGGCGTTGCGCTTGATGTCCTTCGCGCTTTCGAGTGCGGCGCGGATGCCCCTTACGACGATGTCCTCGGTCGTCGTCTCGTCGAGCTCGGTCGTCTGAGGCGCGGTCGCCGGGTCGGTATCCGGCAAACCGGATTTCGGCGGCGAGGTCTGCTCGTTTGCCGGTGACGAAACCGTCTGGGCCATGGCTGGTGACCCGATCAACGCTATCGAGAGCGCCGAAGTCGAAAGCAGAAAGCGCTTGGTCGAGCTTGATAACGCCGGAAAAACCGAATTTTGCATCACAGCATCCCCTCTTTGTCCGGTTTGTTCCGGGCTTCCTCCTCACCTGCGCCAGCTTCTGAGTGATCTGAGCTTTTGAGCTCTTCATCACGACCGGTCGTCAAATGTAAGAGTAATGCTACGTCCGCTTTCTGCGACAATCAAGACCTGAATATTGCGACAGAATGCTTGTCTTTTAATCACTTGCCGACGTTCGCGACCGCGCTTGCCTTCCCGAGCTCAGGCTTTAATCAGGCGTAAGGCGCCAATAGGCGCGGGGAACAGGAGGGGCAGCGGCGATGCCATATTGTGGTGCACCCGCAAGATACGTGGTGGGCGTTCGTGGCAGAACAGTCTGACATTAGCAGCATCTGCATTGTCGGCGGCGGCACCGCAGGATGGATGGCCGCGGCCGCCCTGGCGGCCAAGCTGGCGGGCCTCCCGATAGCGATCACTTTGGTCGAGTCGGACGAGATCGGCACCGTGGGCGTTGGCGAAGCGACGCTGCCGCATATTCGAGCATTCAACCTCGCGCTCGGCATCGACGAAGCGGAAATGATGCGGGCGACGGAGGCCACCTACAAACTGGGGATCGAGTTTTGCGACTGGGGCCGCCGCGGCGATCGATATATCCACCCGTTCGGGGATTTCGGGCCGACGACCAACGACGTGCCCTTCTATCAATACTGGCTGAAGCTGCGCCAATCGGGAGACCGGAGCCGGATCGACGAATATAGTTACCCGGTCATCGCCGCGGAGCAGGGCCGCTTTCGACGGCCCTCTGGTGACCTGGACGCCGTCGAGTCGACCTTTGGTTATGCCTATCAGTTCGACGCGGGGCTCTATGCGCGATTTCTCCGAGGCTTTGCCGAGAAAAGGGGGGTGTCGCGCACCGAGGGGAGGGTGGTCAGGGTCGTACAGGACGGTGAAACCGGCTTTGTGCGCGATGTCGTGCTGACGAACGGCACGACGCTATCCGCCGACCTGTTCATCGACTGCTCCGGATTTCGCGGACTGCTGATCGAGACCGCCCTGCAGAGCGGCTATGACGATTGGAGCGCATGGCTGCCGTGCAATCGGGCGATCGCGGTCCCGACGCAGAGCAATGGCGCGCTGCGCCCGTTCACCCGGGCGACCGCACGCACCGCCGGGTGGCAGTGGCGGATCCCGCTGCAACACCGTGTCGGCAACGGCCATGTCTATTGCAGCAGCTTCATTTCCGATGACGAGGCGCATGACCAGCTCGTTGCCGGGCTCGACGCACCGATGCAGGCTGAACCGCGCCGGCTGTCGTTCACGACGGGGCGGCGGCGCGAGTTCTGGAAAAAGAACGTCGTGGCGATCGGGCTGGCAGGCGGCTTCCTCGAGCCGCTCGAGTCGACGTCGATCAACCTGATCCAGGATGGCATCACCGAACTTCTCGCGGTCTTCCCGGACAAGGGATTCGCGGCGCGCGACATCGCGGAATATAACCGCCGCATAGGCCTTCACTATGAGCGCATCCGCGACTTCCTGCTGCTGCATTACGTCGCAACGCAACGCGACGACAGCGAGATGTGGCGGCATTTCCGCAACCTCCGCCTGCCCGACAGTCTATCCGAGCGGATCGACGCGTGGCGTACCCGCGGTCACCTGATCCAGTACGAGTTCGGCCTTTTCCTGTCGCCGAGCTGGGTCGCGGTGTTCCTGGGTCAGAATCTCGTTCCCGACCGGCATGATCCGCGCGTCGAGAGCATGAGCGTCGATGCTCTGACGGCAAGAGCAATGGACGTGCGCGCGAGGGTAGATGCTGCGGTACGGCGGACACCCGAGCACACCGCGTTTATCCGGGAAAGCGGAGGAGCGGCGCGTCTGGCCGTTGCCGGGGCTTGATCGACGGACCGGGGTCACCTGCTGCGTTTACCCACGGAAACGGTGTCAGTCACATCATGGTCTGCGGTGGAGGACTTGCCGCCTGGATGACGGTGGCGACGCTTGCGCGCCAGCTCCCGGACACGGTGCGGATCACGCTTGCAGAGATCGATAGGGATCACCGCTGCGCCGACCTTTTCTACGGCACCGTCTCCGGTCCAGGCAGCTATGCGTTCAACCTGGCGGCCGGTGTCACCGAGCCCGCTCTCGTACTCGGCAGTTCCGCCGCCTTTTCCTGGGGCAGCAAATATGTGCACTGGGCTGAAGGCGGGCGATCCTGGATCCAGTGCTTCAACCTGACGCTGCCGGTGATCGACGGCGTCCTGATGCACCAGTATCTGGTACAACAGGGCATGACGCGGCTCGACCCGTTTCTTCTCGGTGCCGTCGCCGGAAGCCGGGGCACGTTTGCGCATCCCCCGCGATCACCTGGTGCTGCCGGTCAGCAGCCGCTGGCGCGTGCGGAATATGGCTACCATTTCGACCCGGCAAGCCACGCCCGGTGTTTCGCCGCCGCCGTACCGCCCGGCCGCATCCACCATCTGAAGGGGGCGCTGACCCGGGTCGCGGTGGGCGACGGAGCGATCACCGGCATCGCACTCGATGGTGCCGACATGGTGACGGCCGACCTGTATCTCGATTGCAGCGGACCGTCGGCCGAACTTCTATCCCGGCTCGATCCCGCGTGGCTGGGCGGGCGCGCGCTGCAGATCTCCGCAGACGACGTGGCCGAGGCCCGGCTTGGCCCGCCGGTTCGCAGCGTTTCGTTTCACGACCAGGGCTGGGCGGCACAGACCCCGCTGCGTGGGTCGACGCGATCGCTGACGGTCTCCGATGCAACTGCGTCGTGCAACGCGAGAGGCGGGCTGAGCGCGTCTGCGACGCTCGGGCGGCGCCGTCGGGCCTGGGCGGGGAACTGTGTCGGTATCGGGCACGCGGCCGGCATCGTCGAGCCCCTCACACCGGCGCCCATGATGCTGCTCGAACGCGACATCGAACGGCTGATGACGCTGATCCCCGTTTCGACGCGTCGATGACCGTCGAAGAACGCGAATATAACCGCAGGCATGGCGAGGATCACGATCATGCGATGCGCTTCACCCGCGCGCTTCTCGAAACGTCCGCCCTGCCGGACAGCGATTTCTGGCGCGCGGCACGCGACGCGCCGGACGCGGAACTCGAGCACAAGCTCGCGATGTTCGCCGAACGCGGGTTGCTCGTCTCCTACGATCTCGAGCCCTTTCATCCCGAGGACTGGCTGATCATGCACTTCGGTATCGGGCGACGTCCGCGACGCCATGATCGCCTGGCGGACCGCGCCGATGCCAAACGGGTCCGCCACTATCTCGACGATGCGGCACAGCAAATCGCGACTGCCGCCGCCGCGTTGCCGTCGAACCACGTCTATATGACGCAGCTGGAACGCTATCTCCGCCAGGATCCACGAAAATGACGCAGGCCCCCCTAGGATCCATCGTCATCGTCGGCGGCGGCTCAGCCGGCTGGATGACCGCCGCCGCGCTTTCCAGCCTTGTCGAAAGCAAGGACGTGTCCATCACGGTCATCGAGTCCGATGCGATCGGCACCGTGGATGTCGGAGAAGCCACCATTCCGGACATGCTAGTCTTCAACCAGATGCTCGGCATCAGCGAAGCCGAGTTCATGCGTGCCACCGAGGCGACGTTCAAACTCGGGATCGAGTTCGTCGACTGGGGTCACAAGGGCGACCGCTACATTCACCCCTTTGGCCAGCACGGTGTCGACATGGAGGGGATCGACTTCCACCAATATTGGCTGCGCTTGAACAGGGATGGCGGCACTGCGCCGATCGAGGACTACAGCCTCTCCGCGGTTGCCGCCGGCGCGGGTCGCTTCGCCTTGCCTGACCCGAACCCGCGATCGGTGTTCTCGCATCTTCGCTATGCCTATCACTTCGATGCGACGCTGTACGCGCGATATCTGCGGCGTTACGCCGAAAAGCGGGGCGTCAAGCGCATCGAGGGCGTGGTGAAAGAGGTTCACCGGACCGCGCAGGGCGACGGCATCGCCGCCGTGACGATGGACTCGGGTGCGAAGGTCAAGGGCGACTTCTTCTTCGACTGCACGGGATTTCGCGCGCTGCTGACCGGGCAGACGCTGGACATCGATTTCGTCGACTGGAGCGCGTGGCTGCCGTGCGACAGCGCGCTGGCGGTGCCGAGCGCACATGTCGGCCCCCCCCGCCCTATACCCGGTCCACAGCGCGCCCCGCCGGTTGGCAGTGGCGGATCCCGACACAACGCCGCGTGGGCAATGGCCATATCTACAGTCGAAGCTTCATGGACGATGACGAAGCGGAGCGGGTCCTGCGCAAGGGGGTCGAGGGCGCGCTTCTCGCAGAGCCCCGCGCGATCCGTTTCAAGGCCGGGCACCGGCGGCAGTTCTGGCGCGGCAATTGTATCGCTATCGGGTTGGCGGCTGGTTTTCTGGAGCCGCTTGAGTTGACGTCGCTGTATCTGATCCAGGAAGGGATCAGCCGCTTCATATCGCTTTTCCCCAACGGGGATATTCCCGATATACTCAGAGTAGAATATAACCGCTACATGCAGAAGAAATTCGAGCAGGTGCGCGACTTTATCGTGCTGCACTATGTCGCGACGAACAGGGACGATACGCCGTTCTGGCACTATTGCCGGACCATGAGCGTGCCGGACAGCCTCCGGCACAAGATGGAATTGTTCCGCGAAACGGGGCGCATCTTCCGCTATGATGACGAGCTTTTTGCCCGCCCGAGCTGGGTGGCGGTGATGCTGGGCCAGGGAATCATGCCCGAACGGTGCGATCCGATCGTCGCGGCGCTGCCCGCGCGCGACGTGGCGAACAGCCTGCAATCCATGGCGTCGCGATGAAGGACGCTGCATCGCGCATGCCGACACATGCGAGCTTCATCGCGCCTACTGCGCCGCGACGGAGGGCTGAGCGATGGACGAACTTGCCATTCGCAGGATCGTTGTGGTCGGTGGCGGCACCGCCGGCTGGATGGCGGCGGCTGCCCTATCCCGCGTCCTGGGTCGCGCGGTCGAGATCGAGCTGATCGAATCAGAGGCGATCGGGACGGTCGGCGTCGGCGAAGCGACCATCCCGCACCTGCAATATTTCAATAGGCTGCTCGGGATCGACGAGGACGACTTCGTCCGCCGCACGGCCGCGACGTTCAAGCTGGGGATCGAGTTCGTCGATTGGGGTCGCATCGGCGACCGCTATTTTCATCCGTTTGGTACCTATGGTCAGGAAATGGAGGGTTTGCACTTCCATCATTTCTGGCTTCGTCAGGCCCAGCTCGGCGGGGCCCTCGAACTGGACCGATTCAGCATCGGCGCCGATGCCGCGCGGGCCCAGCGTTTTCAGCGTCCCGACCACAGCCGCGCCGGCTCGCCGCTCGGGACGATCAGTTACGCGTTCCAGTTCGACGCCTCGCTCTACGCCCGCTACCTGCGCGAGCGGGCCGAGGCCAGTGGCGTACGGCGCACCGAAGGGCGCATCGTCGATGTCGCCCTCGACAGCGGCAATGGTCATGTCCAGGCGGTGACACTGGAGGACGGCAGCCGCGTTGCGGGCGACCTGTTCATCGACTGTTCGGGCTTTCGCGGCCTCCTGATTAGCAAAGCGCTTGGCGCCGGCTTCGAGGACTGGAGCCATTGGCTGCCCTGCGATCGCGCGGTGGCGCGCGCCTGCCGCCGGACCACCGACCCGCTTCCGTACACCCGCGCCACCGCCAAGGCGGCGGGCTGGCAATGGCGCATCCCGCTCCAGTCCCGCACCGGCAACGGCTATGTCTACTGCTCCGATCACCTGAGCGATGATGAAGCGCTCGCTGGGCTTAACGCCGCGCTTGACGGTGATCCTCTGTCGGAACCGAACTTCCTGAAGTTCAAGGCCGGCGTCCGGCACAAGGCCTGGGACCGCAACGTCGTCGCGCTCGGTCTGGCGAACGGCTTTCTCGAACCGCTCGAATCGACGTCGATCCACCTGATCCAGTCGGCAATTGCGCGCCTGCTCACCAACTTTCCGGACCGTCGTTTCAACCAGCACGACATCGACTATTATAATCGCCGCACGCGTGTCGAATATGAGCAGGTGCGCGACTTCATCATCCTGCATTATGCCACCACGACCCGCGATGACTCCCCGCTGTGGCGGTACTGCCGAAGCATGGCGTTGCCCACGTCGCTCGAAGAGCGCATCGCGATATTTCGCGAGAATGGCCGACTATATCGCCACGACAATGAACTGTTCAGCGAGACGAGCTGGCTCGCGGTCATGCACGGGCAGGGGCTTGTTCCAAGGCGCTACCATCCGCTCGCCGATCTGCTGCCCGAAGGCGAACTCGACAAGCGCATGACGCACATCGCAAATGCGATGCGGCTGGCGGTCGACCGTATGCCCTCGCACCAGCAGTTCCTTGACCAGATCGGTCGCACTGCGGCCTGCGTCCGGCCGGCAGCGGTGACGCCGGGAAGGCTTATCGCGCGCCTAGTGCGTGGAGGAGATACTGCTTGATGCGATCCGTCCGCGATGGCGACGCCGCCCCGAGCACGCCGCGTGCTGCCTCGGGCAGGTGATCGGCCACCCGTTCGGCCGCGTCGTCGAACGCATAGTGATCGAACCATTTCCGCCATACCGCGCGTTCGCGCGGCGGTAGGTCGCGTACCGCCATCAGCGCATGGATCATCGCGGTAAACGGGCTCGTCGCCTCGTGCCCTTCGGCCCAATAATTAACCAATATGTTGAGCGGCTCGTACGAGCGCACATTATGCCACCACAGTGCCGGAATGAAGATCGCGTCGCCGGGCCCAAGGTCCGCGACCAGCGCATGGCGCATCGCCTCGGCAAAGCGCGGGTAGCGTTCCAGGTCGGGTTGATCGGGGTCGACCATGCTCGCCGGCTGCCCCGCCATCGTATGATCGAGCGGCCCAACATAGAGATTCTCGAGCTGCTCGGGTGGGAACAGGAGGAAGCGGCGACGGCCCGCGACGACGCACGCCAGGTTCGCCGATCCGTCGTAATGCGTCGAAATCCGCGTCGCGTTGCCGATCCACACCCGCGCCTTCGCGCCAGGCAGCGTCAGGTCGAGCGGGTTTGCCTCGCTCCAGCCGGGCAGGAGCTGTCCTGTCGGCGCAGACCCAGCATAGAGGACGGGCGCCGCGGGATCGTTTTCAAACCGAAGCAATTCCGACAGCAGCAACTGCAACGGAACCATCTGACGGTTGAAGTTGAAGCCCTGGACGGCATCGTCGTAGAAGAAGCGGCCTTGTATCTCCGGCCGCCCCGCCATCACCTGAACGGGGACACCACCGTCGAACTTCTCCATGTATTGCGCTGCGCTCCGGGCACCGCCGCTTGCTGCCGCAACCGACGGCCAGGTGGAGACTTGAGCACGCAGGACTACCGGTTCACCACGGTTGAGGATTTCGGCTTCGAACGTTGCTGAGTCCACCCGCGCACGCTCGGCAAGCGGGCGCGCCCAGTCCAGATTGCTCACCCCTCGTCATCCTTTCATCCCGCCCCGCCAATAAGTTTGGCGCTGCGCTACCCAGGTTTCTCCGGATATAACTGGCTGCGAAGCTGGTGGCGACCGCGTATTCTACCTTCGAACGCCCGCTCGAGGGGGAGCAATGGCCGAGCACCGAGAAACCCGACGCCCTAGATCAGGCCGCGGCCCTCAATTTTCACGACCGGAACGAAGCCGTCGCCGCGGTCGGCGGGCATTGCGAAATGCAGGCCGTGCGGGTCGCGGCGGTGCGCTATGCGGTCGCCGCCGAGCAACGTTACGCGCTCGACGACGCCGTCGGCGAAGCGGTGGCGTGCGAGCGCCTCGATCGTCACGTCGCCGCGTGGCCAGCCGAGGAACAGCGCATAGAGCGCGCCCTTGTTCGTGGTGAAGCGCACGTCGCGCGGCGTGAACACCCCCGACGACTGCTCGTTCTGCATGCCCGTCTGCAGCTTGGTCGGGCCTTCGCCGTAGATCCGCCATGGGCGCGAGCCGAAAATCGCCTCGTCGTTGATCGCGATCCAGCGGCTCATCCCGTCGAGGATCTTTTCCTCCTCGCCGTCGATCGAGCCGTCGCCGGGCTGCGGGATCGAGAGCAGCAGATTGCCGTTCTTGGACACCACGTCGGCAAGCCGCTGGATGACCTGCTCGGCGGTCTTGTAGCTTTTGTCGTTCAGGCGCGCGACATTGTAGAACCAGTCGCCGATACATGTATCGGTCTGCCACGGCTCGTCCCACAGATGGTCGGTGAAGCCGCGTTCGACGTCCTGCACCAGGCCAAACCGGGCATAGGGCTTCAACTGCTTGGCGGTCAGCACGACATCGATCTTGCCGTGCCAGGCGATCGACCGATTATAGTAGTCCGCCGCCGCCTGGAGCCCGATCGGGCCGAACGGCAGCTCGTAATCGTCGAAATAGCAGAAGTCCGGCTTGTACTTGTCGATCAGGTCGGTCTGCCGCAGCAGCCATTTCGCGGCATAGGACGGGTCGTTCGGCGGCGGGGTCTCGATCCACTGGCCGTCATGCGCATCGTGCCAGGCGTTCATCGCGGCTATCGTGTCGATGCCGTTCGGCAGGACCGCGTGCGCGCCCGTATAGAGCTGTTGCGGATCGAGCCCGTCCCACCAGGTGCCGTGGCCATCGGCGGCCCGGAGCGTGAACGCGTCGTAACGCTGTCCCTTGCGCGGCCCGATCGGATCATAGCCATAGGCGGTCTGATACCAGTGCCAGCTATGCGCCGCATGGTTCGAGACGCCGAACTTCAGCCCGGCCTTGCGCGCGGCCTTCTCCCAGATGCCGACGACGTCGCGCTTCGGCCCGACGCGCAGCGAATTCCAGGCGTGATAGCGACTGTCGTAGCAGTCGAGATTGTCGTGATGATTGGCGAGCGAGACGAAATATTTCGCCCCCGCCTTGGCATAGCGGGCGATCAGCGCGTCTGGATCCCAGCGCGCTGCGGTCCAGCGGTTCATCACCTCCATCATCCCCGATCGGGTCGGATGGCCATAGGTCTTGAGGTGATGTTCGTACGCTGGATGGCCCTGCAGGTACATGAAGCGCCCATACCAGTCGCCTTGCTCGGGTACCGATTGCGGGCCCCAATGCGACCACAGGCCAAGCTTGGCATCACGAAACCACTCGGGGTAGCGATAGTGATCGACCAGCGACTGCCACGTCGGCTGCACCGGGCCCCGCGCCAGCCCCATCGGGCTCTGCGCGAGCGCATGGGTTGCGGGTCCGAGTGCAGCTATACCGGCGAGCACCGACCGACGGCTGAGGTCGCTGCTCACGGGGTTGCGACGGATCTGACGGGCACGCCGTCAAAGCGCGCGTGCGCTGCCGTCGGTAACCCGGTCAGGAGCCGTGCGGCGACGCGGCTACCGATCACTTCGGTGCCACGATCTGGACCAGGGACCCGGCGTCCTGCCCGGTCGGCAGCTTGCCCGACGCGGTCAGGCGCCGGCTCTTGTCGTCCCAGCGGAGGGTCGCCTTGCGTCCGCCCTTGGTCCGATAGTCATTGGTCACGCCATCGTCGTCGTAGAGCGCGAAACTGGCATCCGCGCCGGGATAGACGCGAATGGCCTCAAGCGACTGCGCCGTCGCGGTGCTCGGGACCTGGACGCCCATCGGGATGATCGACCCGGCGCGCACGAACAGCGGGATCCTGTCGATCGCTGCGTTCGCGGTGACGGTCTGCCCACCGGTAAAGCGCTGGTTGGTCCAGTAATCATACCAGTCCGCCCCGGCTGGCAGATAGACCTGGCGGCTGGTTTTGCCCTGTTCGGTGACGGGGGCAACCAGGAAGGCGGGGCCGAACATATACTCATCGCCCATGTCGGCGACGTTGGGATCGTTCGGGAAATCCATGAACAGCGCGCGCATCATCGGCGCATTGCTCTCATAGGTGTGGCGCCCGAGCGAATAGATATAGGGCATCAGCGAATAGCGCAGCTTCAGGAAGTTCGCGAGAACGGGCTCGGCCGCTGTGCCATATTCCCAGAGCGCAGTGGCGGGGCGCTGGCCGTGGATCCGCAAGGTCGGCGTGAACACGCTATAGGCGAACCAGCGCGTGAACAGCTCGGGATAATCCGCATAGTCGGGCGCCATCGCGGTCGCGCCCGCCGGATCGAGCAGCACCGGACGGGTCGCCTTGGGCCCGTTCGGCCACTGCCAGCCGCCGATGTCGCTGCCCCAATAGGCCATGCCGCTCGCGGTGAAGCCGAGCCCGGCGGGCACCTGCCGGTGCAGCGCCTCCCAGGTCGACTTGATGTCCGACGACCAGAACAGCCCGCCATTGCGCTGGGCGCCCAGATAGGCGGCGCGCGACAGGATCAGGTTGCGCATCGTGGGGCGATCCCGTGCCGACCCGTCCGCGACGCTCATCGTGTGGAGCAGCGGGAAGACGTTGTGATAACGGTCGCCCGAGCCGATCGAATAGAAGCTGCCGTCGGGCACCAGATCGGGCTCGGTCTCGTCGAGCCAGAACCAGTCGAAGCCCTGGCTGGCGATATTGTCGCGGATTCGCTCCCAGAACCAGTTGCGCGCATCGGGGTTGGTGCTGTCGAGCAAGGCGCCTGCACGATCGGACCGGATCGGCAGTCCGTCGACGGCGTTGCCATCCTTGTCCTTCAGCAGCCAGGACTTGCTCGACAGCAGATTAAAGTAGCGCGATTCCTTTTCGAACCGCGGCCACACGCTAATGATCGAATGCATCCCCATCGCCTTGAGCTTGTCGTTCATGCCCTTGGGGTCGGGGAAATAGGTGCGGTCGATGTCGAGCTGACCCATGCGCGACCAGTAGAACCAGTCGAGCACCATGATGTCGAGCGGCAGGCCGCGGCTGCGATACCCGTCAGCGATGCCGAGCAGTTCCTTCTCTGTCTCGTACCGCGCCTTGCTTTGGATAAGCCCGAACGCGGCCTTTGGCGGCAGCGGGGTCGTCCCGGTCAGCGTGGCGTAGCCGGCATAGATCTCGTCGGTGGTCGCGCCCGTGATGACGAAGAACGAGACGCGCTCGCCGACTTCCGACTGCCAGTGCGTCGCACTGTGGAGGCCGGGGGACACGACGGTCGAGGATGGATTGTCCCAGACGATGCCATAGCCCTTGTTGGTGACCATGAACGGCACGCAGACCGTCTCACCTGCGGGCGCATCGTAATTGTGGCGGCAGTCGATCGTGCGGCCGCGCAGGTCGAGCTTGCCTTCCTGGTTCTGGCCCAGCCCGTAATAATGCTCGTCGGCGGGGGAGGCGAAGCTTGCACCGACGCGGAACGTCTTTTCGCCGTTGACGGTATGCGGCCCCATCTCCCACCCGGTCATCTGCGTCAGCATCGTGCCGTCGGGCTTGCGGATCGTCACCGACACCGGCGGCAGCGATGGCGCGAAATAGCGTTCCATCTGCGTGGGGGCCTTGGGCCAGGGCTTGGCATCGACCGAAAGCGACAGCGCGGCGGACGTGAAGATATCGGCGCCTGCATCGTTGCGGTGCGTCCAGCCTGCGGCATTGGGCTTGGCGTTGGGACCGTCGCCCGGGGGGGCGTCGACCTGCCCGCGGTCGGTCGCGATCGTCACGCGGACGATGTTGGGGGCATAGGCCTCGATCGAAACCAGGCTGCCGTTGCGATCGACCGTCGCGATCGGCGCTGCGAACCCGCTCGTCGCAATCGTCGCCAGCGAAACCCCAACGGCAAATCGCGCGATCAGGCGCGACCAGCTCGGCGATACCGTGCTTCGGGAATCGTCGGACGGCTGCGTGACGACACAGGCTGGGGCGATATGCATCGAAATCCTCTCCGCGGGTCTGTGCCCGTTGTGGTACCGCAAACTTCGCCAAAGCGGCAAATTTGTCGTATAATTGCAGGTCTGGGCTATAGATCAACCGAATTCTCCGCCAAAAATATGACTTGTCAGACAATTCGTCGATTGATACCGATACCACACTTCGACCGCAGAGCGCTTCATGGCTCAAAATGCGGCACAAATTTCGAGCGGTGGTCCGTTCGGTATCCTGGGGAGATGGTGTTTGAACCGCGTAAAATTCCGTTCGGCTTGTGTGCTCAAGGCTCTGGCAAGCGGGGCATCTGCCCTCGCAATTGTCTCGGCATTCACGGTAGCCGCGAGCGCCCAGCAGGCGCCCGCTATCGTCCCCGACACGGCCGAAGAGGTTGCCCCGTCACCGATCGATCAGGGTGCGCAGGCGGGAACCGTCGCACCGAGCGGGGACGTTGCGAATGCGAATGCGGATGCGGACATCGTGGTCACCGGGGTCCGCGCCAGCCTTCGGAGCGCACAGGCGCGCAAGCGCAACGCCAGCCAGATCATCGATTCGATCGTCGCAGAAGACATCGGCAAGCTGCCCGACAACAACGTATCCGAGGCGCTGCAGCGGATCAGCGGCATCCAGATCGAGCGCAACCAGGGCGAGGGCAGCCGGATCGCGATCCGCGGCCTGACCCAGGTCCGTACCGAGCTGAACGGTCGCGACTATTTCACCGCGGGCGACGGCCGCACGATCAGCCTTGAGGATATCCCCTCCGAACTGCTCGCTGGGATCGACGTCTACAAGAACCCTGCCGCCGACGTGATCGAGGGCGGTCTGGGCGGCACGGTCAACCTGCGCACGCGGATGCCGTTCGACTTTTCGAAGCCGACGATCAGCGGCAGCGCGCGTGTCACGCATCACGATCTGGCGGACAAGACCAAGACCTCGTTCTCGGGTCTGATCACCGACACCTACCAGACCGGTTTGGGCGAGATCGGCTTCCTGCTCAACGGATCGCTCCAGCGCGGCGCTATCGCACCGATGCCTTGTCGATCGAGCCCTATCAGCTGCGCACCGGCATCGTCGATCGGACCGGCAATGGCAGCACGGCTGATGCCGCCGACGCGGTGATCGTGCCCAACGGCGTCGGCCAGTTCAACAATGTCGGCGATCGCCGCCGCATCGGCATTTCCGCGGCCGTCCAGTGGAAGCCTGCCGACAATCTCGAAGTCTACGGCCAGTTCGACTATGCCAACTACAAATTCAACCAGGTCGGCTATCTCGTCTACCCGTTCGGCCGCGGCGGTGCGCCCATCACGCCGGGGCCGGCGAGCAGCTTCTCGTTCGACGAGAATGGCGAGTTCCAGAGCGGCACGTTCCAGAACGTGTTCGTCGAGGGCAATACCTATCGCAGCGATCGCCGTTCGAAGACCGCATCCTATTCCGGCGGGCTCAAGTTCAATCCGTCGAGCCAGCTCACGCTGACCACGGATGTCAGCTATGTCGACAGCCGCACGAAGACCGAGTTCTTCGCGCTCGGCGTCGGCAGCGACCAGCCCAACACGCTCAGCGTCGACATTACCGGCAAACTGCCCGTGATCGGCGTGACCGGGGCAGGGTCGCCCAGCTTCCTCACCGATCCGGCGAACTTCTCCTATCTCTACATCCTCGATTCCAGCAGCCGCAGCCACAACGACCAATGGTCGGTACGGCAGGACGTCGAATATGAGACGGATGGCGGCTTCTTCACGTCGATCAAGGCGGGTGTGCGGTACACCAAGCTGAACGCGGTCGTCGAAAATCCGGTGTTCGGCTATGTCGACCTGTTCGATACGCCACGCGTGCCGCGTACACCGCTCTCGGCGATCCCCGGCTATTACAACCCCGTGCCGGTGAAGAACTTCTTCCGCGGCGATGCGGCCGGGCTCGGCAGCTTCCTGATCCCGCCGTTCGACGTGATCCGCGGCGATCTGAACGCGGTACGCCAGACCTTCGCCTCCTATTATCCCAATGGCCAGGTCGCCGTTCCGGAATATCTGCCGACCGGTCGCAACGACGTCTCGGAACAGACGATCGGCGGCTATTGGGTCGCGCGGTTCAAGTCCGAGACCATTCTGCCGTTTGACGGCAATCTCGGTGTGCGCATCGTGAATACCAAGACCAACGTCGCCGGTTTCCAGACGCCGTCGGGCGGCCCGACCATTCCGATCGACCAGACCAACAGCTACACCTCGGTCCTGCCGAGCCTGAACATCCGCTTCCCGATCACCGAGACGCTGCAGCTGCGTCTGGCCGCGTCGAAGGGCCTGACGCGACCGGATTACAATCTGCTCAACTCGGTCCTGACGTTCGATCCCGTCAGCCGGCGGGGCTCGTCGGGCAATCCCGATCTGAAGCCGCTGCGCGCCGATCAGCTCGACGTCTCGTTCGAATGGTATTTCAACAAGACCAGCTCGGTCTACGCGGCCGCATTCTACAAGGCGGTCAACGGCTTCATCGCGCGCGTGGACGATCCGGTGGTGATCGACGGCACGCAATATCAGATCAATCGGCCGGTCAACGGCGCGAACGGCAAGATCAAGGGGTTCGAAGTCGGCTATCAGCAGTTCTTCGATTTCCTGCCGGGGCCGCTGTCGGGCTTTGGGGTGCAGGCCAACTACACCTATGTAGACTCCAAGGCGCCCAATCCGAGCGCCGGTGCGATCCCCGGCGCGCCGATCTCGGTGCCGCTCGAGGGGCTGTCGAAGAACAGCTACAATCTGGTCGGCATCTACGAGAAATACGGCCTGTCGGCGCGCGTCGCGTATAACTGGCGCGACGATTACGTCCGCACCACGTCGGCCAGCGGGACGGGCAATCTGCCGATCTACGACCGGGCGTTCGGCCAGCTCGACGCCTCGATCAGCTACGACGTCACGCCCAACATCACCGCGTCGGTGGATGCCACCAACCTGCTCAACACGCGGCGTGAGACGTTCTTCGGGTTGGACAGCCGGCCGCGCGACTATTCGGTCGTCGATCGCCGTTTCGGCGCGACGCTCCGCGTAAACTACTGACCGGCCGAAGCCCGGGGGGCTCGAAAGACTCCCGGGCTTCAGGTGCGATCCCGTGTGCTGTCGCGACCCGAACCTGTAGCACAGCACCGCGATCGGCGACGTGGGGTTGCAATGCCCTCACCAAGGCGCCCACCAGTGTCCGACTGATGCGAACGCCAGCATTGACGGTGCAACGAACGGGGCCCGCCCGGCAGCGATGGATAGGAAGCCAGAGATGACGGATGCGCACGAGACTGGTCGGCTGAACCGGCGGCATTTCCTGGGAAGCGGAACCGCGATCGGCGTGGCGCTGGCCACGGACGGTGTCGCGCAGGCTGCACCGGTGCGGGCGCCAGCGATCGGCGCATTGCCGATGCCGGCGACCCGCGACGATCTGCCGCTGCGCCCGCCGGTCGAGGATCCCAGCCGGCTGCTGCTCGATCGCAGCTGGCGCTTCCATATCGGCGATATCCCGATGCCGGAAATCCGCGGCCATGGCTGGTCCTACAACAGCGCCAAGGCGGGGCAGGCGCAGGGTGCGGCGGCGATGCAATATGACGATTCGGACTGGCCCGAGGTCGATCTGCCGCACGATTGGGCATCGACGATGCCGTTCGAAGAAGGTGCCAATGTCTCGCAGGGCTATCGCCGGCGCGGCTTCGGCTGGTACCGGCGCACGCTGCGGCTCGATCCGGCGGACCGGGGGGCGGTATCTGGAGCTGCAGTTCGGGGGGGATCGCGACGAATGCGACGATCTGGTTCAATGGATCGATCGTCGCGCACAACTGGAGCGGCTATAATTCTGTCTATATCGATATCACGGATCTGGCGCGGTATGGCGATGATCTGAACAGCATCGTCGTGCGGGTCGATGCGCAGACGATGGAGGGATGGTGGTACGAAGGTGCCGGGCTGTACCGCCATGTCTGGCTGGCGAAACGCGATGCGACCTACATCGCGACCGACGGCATCCACGCCGATCCGCGCCGCGCCGCCGATGGCAGTTGGAGCGTCCCCGTCACCGCGACGCTCGACAATATCGGCAAGATCCCGGCCGAGGCGAGCATCGAGGTCTCGCTGATCGATCTCGACGGCCGCACGATCGCGACGCAGACCGCTTTGGCGCACCTGCCGTCTTTGAAGCCCGGCACGGCCACGCTGACCATCCCGGTCCCCGCGCCGCGGCTATGGTCGATCGACACGCCGACGCTCTACACGCTGCGGACGCGACTGATGCGCGGCGGCAAGGCCGTCGACGAACGCACGTTGCGGATCGGGTTTCGCACGCTGCGCTTCGACGCCGCGACGGGCTTCCATCTCAACGACCGTCCGCTCAAGATCAAGGGCACGTGCAACCACCAGGATCACGCCGGTGTCGGCGTCGCGGTGCCCGATGCGCTGTGGGACTGGCGATTGCGACGTCTGAAGGACTTGGGATGCAACGCGATCCGCTTCGCGCACAGCGCGATCGCGACCGAGGTGCTCGACGCATGCGACCGGCTCGGCTTCCTGGTGATGAGCGAGAACCGCAACTTCAACACCAGCCCCGATTACATCGACCAGCTCGAATGGCTGGTCCGGCGCGATCGCAACCGGCCGAGCGTGTTCATGTGGTCGGTGTTCAACGAGGAGCCGATGCAGGGGACGCCCGCCGGGTATGAGATGGTCCGCCGCATGTCGGTCGCGGTGAAGGCGCTCGACGACAGCCGACCGGTCACCGCGGCGATGAACAGCGGGATGTTCGCCCCGGTCAATGTCAGCCAGGCGGTCGACGTGGTCGGCTTCAACTATCAGCGCGACCAGTATGATCGGTTCCACGCCGCCAACCCGACGCTGCCGCTGACGAGTTCGGAGGACACCAGCAGTTTCATGACACGCGGTGCGTGGGAGACCGACCGCGCCGCGCACGTGATGGCGTCATATGACGAGGAACCGGCGGACTGGGGCAGTACCCACCGCGAGGGCTGGAAATCGGTTGCCGAGCGGCCGTTCGTCGCGGGGACGTTCGTGTGGACCGGGTTCGACTATCACGGTGAGCCAACCCCGTTCGAATGGCCGTCCGCGGGCAGCTATTTCGGGATCATGGACCTGTGCGGCTTTCCCAAGATGGCGTTCTATCTGCACCGCGCACAGTGGATCGACGACGTGCCGCTGCTCGATCTGATGCCGCACTGGAATTGGCCCGGGCGCGAGGGGCAGGCGGTCAAGGTGATGGCGCTGACCAATGTCGAGTCCGTGCGGCTGATGCTTAATGGCGGTCTGATCGGCGAGCAGAAGGTCGATCGCTACACGATGCCGAGCTGGCAGGTGCCCTATGCGCCGGGCCGGCTCGAGGCGATCGGCTATCGCGGCGGACGCGAGGTCGCGCGCAGCGTGGTCGAGACGACCGGCGCGGCGGTGGCGCTGCGGATCACGCCCGACCGGCGTGCGATGGCGGCGGATGGCGAGGACGTGCAGCCTATACGATCGACGCGGTCGATGCGCGCGGACGGCATGTCCCGACCGCCAATCTCGACGTCACCTTCGCGTTGAGCGGGGGCGCGATCATCGGCCTCGGCAATGGCGATCCGGTCAGCCACGAAGCCGAACAGGGCAATCGTCGGCGCCTGTTCAACGGCCTGGCGCAGGTGATCGTTCGCGCGGGCGGCGGCGGCGCGGGCACCGTCAAGCTCTCGGCCAGCGCGGCGGGATTGCGCCCGGCCATCAGCATTGTGCGTCGCCTCGCCACGCCGGCTCGTCCGTTCGTCGCGCCCGACCGCATGACGCTGACGGTGCAGGACTGGCGGCAGTCGCCTGCCGCCACCGTCAGGCCGTCGCCCGGCATCGTGCTGGCGGACAACGACATGAACAGCTGGCTGTATGTCCGCGCCGGCGAGATCCAGCCGCCGCAGGGCATTGGCCGCTGGACCGTGCTGCGTGCCAAGCTCACCCCGCACCGCGGCACGCGCGAACGCGGCGGGACGATCGTGTTCAAGGATCTGGTCGGTCGCGGCGAAATCTGGATCGATGGCAAGCGCGCCGCGACGAAGCCCGATTTCGCCGCCGCCACGCTGCGCGTCGCCTTCCCGCCAGGTCCCGGCGAGCGGATCGTCACCCTCCTGCTCGAAAGCGACGGCACGGTCGCATCGGGCCTGGGCGGGCTCGTCTTCGTCGAGGACTGATCCGGCCCGACTTTCCCGTTTCCCGTTCGAGGTACTGCATCATGATCTTCCGCCCCTCCCGCACACTCGCCGGCCTGACCCTCGCCGCCACGCTGTTCGCCGGCACCGCGCACGCGCAGACCGCGACCGAGGTACCCAGCTGGTGACCCGCGACGGACATCACGCGCTGATGGTCGATGGCGCGCCGTGGCTGATGCTCGGCGCGCAGGTCAATAATTCGAGCAATTATCCGGCGATGCTGCCCAAGGTCTGGCCGACGATCCACGCGATGCACGCCAACACGGTCGAGGTGCCGATCGCGTGGGAGCAGATTGAGCGAACCGAAGGGCAATTCGACTTTTCCTTCCTCAACCAGCTGCTCGCCGAGGCGCGGCAGAACAAGGTTCGCCTCGTCCTGCTGTGGTTCGCGACGTGGAAGAATACCTCGCCCAACTACGCCCCCGCCTGGGTCAAGCTCGACAACGCGCGGTTCCCGCGGATGACCAACGCCAAGGGCGAGACGCATTATGCGCTGTCGCCGCTCCATCGGTCGACGCTGGAGGCGGACAAGCGCGCCTTCGTCAGGCTGATGCAGCATCTGAAGGCCGCCGATCCGCAGAACACCGTCATCATGGTCCAGCCCGAGAACGAGGCCGGTACCTATGGCAGCGTCCGCGATTTCTCGCCGGTCGCGCAGAAGCTGTTCGACGGTCCGGTCCCGGCGGCGTTGCTCAAAAAAATTCCGCAAGCCCGCGGGCAGCTGGAAACAGGTGTTCGGTGCCGATGCCGACGAGTATTTCCGCGCCTGGTCGATCGCCCGCTACATCGAGGAGATCGCGGCGGCGGGCAAGGCGGTGAAGCCGGTGCCGATGTACGTCAACGCCGCGCTCGCCTCCGCTTTTGGACGGCAGGCGGCGACCACCTATTCGAGCGGCGGACCGATCCATCACGTGATCGACGTGTACAAGGCCGCGGCGCCGTCGCTCGATCTGGTCGCGCCGGATATCTATGCGCGCGATCATGCTGCGTATCTCGAATATCTGAAGCTCTACGGCCGTGCCGACAACGCCCTGCTGATCCCGGAGACGGGCAATGCGCCCGAGTTCGCACGGTATTTCTATCCGGTGGTCGGCAGGGGCGGGCTTGGTTTCGCGCCGTTCGGGATGGACGATAGCGGCTATTACAACTTCCCGCTCGGTGCGAAGACGCTGGATGCGCCGACGATGGAACTGTTTGCGCGGAACTACCGCGTGTTCGAGCCGATGATGCGGGAATGGGCCCGGCTGGCCTTTGCCGGCAAGACCTGGGGCGTGGCCGAGCCGACCGACCCCAAGGCCGAACACAGGCAGGTCATGGACCTCGGCAAGTACCGCGCCACCGCGACGTTCGGCCAGTATCAGTTCGGCACCGACAAGCCGACCGGCAACCCGCAACCGACCGGCGGTCTTGCTATCGCCGAGATCGGCCCCGACGAATATCTCGTGACCGGATTCGATACGCGCGTCTCATTCGCGCTGGCGGATGCGAACAGCGGGCGTTCGATGCTCTACGATCGGGTCGAGGAGGGGCATTACGACGCGCAGGGACACTGGGTGTTCGACCGCGTGCTGAACGGCGATCAGACCGACTACGGGATCAACTTCACCGATCGTGTGCAGGTGCTCCACGTCAAGCTTGGCAGCTACAAGGGCAATCCGGTCATCCCGGTCGGCAATCCGAATTAGGAAGCACCGCGGTTGCCAGACCCGGCATGTTCGATGACCGGCCACGAGAGCCGTCATCTTATTGGAACCATGTCATAATCGTTGGATCGAAAGCTATCGTCGGCCAGATCGGTTGTTCAACATCCTGTTAACTGGCGACCATTGAGAACAGCCCAAATGGAGGGCTGTTTTATCATGATTTACCGTAAGATGACGAGCAGGGTTCTGGGGATTGCGGTCGGCATGATCGCGGCGTCCGGCGGGGCGACATCGGCACATGCACAAACCGCCAGCGGCACGATCGGCGTGTCCCTGAACATCCTCGCGGCCTGTGCCGTGAATGGCGGCAACAGCGCCGCGACCATGGGGCGGATCGGGACGATCGCCTTTGCCGATCAGTCGGGCGTCTTCGGCAACGCCGATGCGACGATGGTCGCGCAAGGCAGCACGAATGCGGTCACGGTGTTGTGCACACCGGGCCTCGCGCCGAAGGTCACGGTCGGGGCGGGCGCGAACGACGCGGGCAATGTCCGTCAGCTGGCCTATCTGGGGCAGACCGTCGCGTATCGGCTGTATACGGACGCGTCGCGGCAGGACGAAATCACCATCGGCAGGCAGATCAGCCTCGGCACCGCGGCCACCTCGGCGTTGACGCTGCCGATCTATGCCCGTGCGTCGAGCAATGGCCTGGCGCTGCCGGCGGGCACCTATACCGATACGGTACAGGTGACGCTCAGCTGGTAGCGGCGGTGCGCGCCGTCCGGGCTTTCCTCGCGGTGTCGGCGATTGCAGGCTGTGCGTCGGGGAGCATGGCCGAGACCAGCCGCACGTTCAGGGTCGGCGCGGTCATCGCCAATGGTTGCGCGATCAGCGCCGACACCGGGGGGCAGTTGGGGATCGATCGACCTCGGGTCGGTGAACGGGGTCGATGGGGGAGCCGCGCAAGGCAGCCTGGTCACCGCGGTTGCCGCCGGATTGCAGATCGACTGCACTCCGGGAATGAGCGTCATCCTCACGGCGGACAATGGCAGTCAGCCGTCCAACGGGGTGCGCCAGCTCGTCCACGCGACCCGGCCTGCCGATCGCGTTCCCTATCAGCTGTTCGCGAACGGCAGTCAGACGCCCTGGACGTCGCAGGCGATCGCGCTGGCGTTCCCGGTCGGGACGTCGCGGCTGTCCATTCCCGTCCAGGCCCGTGCCGTCGTCCAGCGCGGCGTGGCGGCGGGGCGATATTCCGATGTGGTTCGCATCACCGTCACCTGGTGATGCAGCAAGGACAAGTCATGAAGATCCTGCGTATGTTGACCGCCATCGTCTCGCCGCTTCTCCTGCTGCCAGGCACAAGTCGCGCCGCGGCGGTCATCATCTGGCCGGTCGATCCGAAAATTGCCGCCACCGAGCGCGCGACCGCGTTGTGGATCGAGAACAAGGGCAACGAGCCGATCACGATGCAGGTCCGGACTTTGCGCTGGTCGCAGGGTCCGCAGGGCGATCTGTACGATGATCAGGACGAGGTCGTTGCCAGCCCGCCGATCGCAGTCATCCCGGCGGGACAACGGCAGATGATCCGTGTGCTGCGGCGCGAGCGGCCTGCCGCCGCGGCGAACGACCAGTCCGGCCCGGGGGAGCGCAGCTACCGCTTGTTGATCGACGAAATCCCCACCGCCAACGCGCCGAATGCGAGCCGGCTGCCGGCGGCCGAGCTTGCGGTGCAGATGCGCTATTCGGTGCCCCTCTTCACCTATGCGGGGTCCGTCAACGCGGCCAGGCCGGAGCTGACCGCGACGGTGGAACGGAGCGGCAGCAGTCGGATGCTGGCGATCCGCAATACCGGCATGCTGCATGCGCGCCTCGTCGATATCCGGACGGCGGACGACAAGAAGACCAGTCTTGCTTCGGGGCTCGCGGGCTATGTCCTGGCGGGTCAGACGATGCGCTGGCCGGTGCCGGAGGGTGTCCCGGACATCAGTCCGCTGATGGCAAACGTCAATGGCGCCGATCAGCGCATTGCCGCGCGTTGATCCGTCCGATACGCCATGATCCGCGGTTCGCTCCTGTTGACGACCATGCTGGTCTGCCTGCCACAAATGGCACGCGCGGGTGACCCGGTGCAGCAGCTCTTCGTCGAGCTGGTCGTGAACGGCCGTGCTACCGGTGACCTGGTGCCGCTGCGGATCGTCGCACACGCATGCTCGTGCCGGCCGAGGCGCTCAGCCGAAATGGCGTGACGCTCGAGGGGGGAGGGCGGCGGGACGGAGCGCGACGTCGCGTCGCTGCCGCACACCCGCGCCCGCTATGACGCCGCGCTCCAGACGCTCCATCTCGAAACCGCGCCCGACTATCTGCCGACCACCCGGATTGCCGCGGGTGGAAGACCCCGCGCCGCCACGCTCGCCAGCTGGGGCGCGATGGTCAACTACCAGTTTTACGCGCAGCGCGCCGACGGCGGCTCCCTTGCCTCCTTATGGTCCGAACAGCGGGTCTTCGGGCCGATCGCGACGCTGTCCAATTCCGGCGTGCTGCGGGTCGGGTCCGGCATCGGCGGTTATCTGCGCTACGATACGCATGCGAAAATCATCAACGAGGATCGCGCGCTGACCGTCACGGCGGGTGACCTGATCACGCGGTCCTTGCCCTGGAGCACGTCCGTCCGGCTGGGTGGCCTGCAGCTCACGCGCGATTTCAATACGCGGCCGGACCTGTTGACGATGCCGCTGCCGAGCTTTGCGGGCAAGGCGGCCGTGCCGTCGGCGGTGGACCTGTTCGTCGACGGCTATCGGCAGCAGGGCGCAGACGTCGCGCCCGGTCGGTTCGTGCTTCAGGATGTCCCGGTGATCAACGGCGCGGGTGAGGCCGTGATCGTCACGACGGACGCCGTGGGCCGGCAGATCGCGACCACGATCCCCTTCTACGTCTCGTCGACGCTGCTACGCGCCGGGCTCACCGATTTTGCAGCCGAAGCCGGCGCCATCCGCCAAGGCTATGGCATCCGCAACTTCGATTACGGCACGCTCGCCGCCAATGGCTCGATCCGACGCGGCATGACGTCGTTCCTGACGCTCGAGGCGCATGCCGAGGCGACCGCCCGGCTTCGGCAGATCGGGGGCGGGCTCGTGGTGGCGCCGTGGCGATTTGGCACCGTCGCGCTGTCGGTCAGTGCGTCGCGCTTGGGTCAGGCCGCGGGCCATCGCTGGTCGCTCGGCTACAGCTATACCGCGCGTCACTTCAGCATTGCCGCGCAATATGACGATCGCAGCAGGGGCTTTCGCGAGCTCGCCAGCTTCGACTTAGCAAATCCCGCGGCTCGCCGGCGGACCTATCGCGCGATCGCCAACGTCAATCTGGCGCGGCTGGGCACATTGGGGGCTGCGTATATTTCGGGGCGGACCTTGGGATCGGTCGACGAACTCACGCTACGTTCGCGCCTGCTGTCCTTGTCCTATGGTCGTCCGGTCGGATCGCGCGCGAACCTGTTCGTGACCGCGGATCGCGATTTCGGACGGGGCGCGACCAGCGCCCAGCTGCGCCTGTTCATCCCGTTCGGACGCAATGCGGCCAGTGGCGGGATCAGCCGTTCGGCCGGGCGCAATCTCTATCAGGTCGGTTATACCCGGGCGACGCCGACCGATGGCGGCCTTGGAATCGATGCCGGGATAGCAGCGGCAAGCCGGGGGCCTGCATCGGGGCAGGTGACCGGGACATGGCGCGCGCCCTTCATCGAAGTGCAGGCCGGGGGCGCGACGGCCCAGGCGCGCAGCTCGGCCTGGATTGGCGCATCGGGTTCAATCGTGGCGATGGACGGCGGCCTGTTCGTCGCCAACCAGGCGAGCGATGCCTTTGCGGTCGTCGAGACTGGCGTGGCAGGCGTTGGCGTCAGTTACGAAAACCAGCCGGTCGGCGTGACGAACCGCAAGGGCCATCTCTTCGTGCCCAATGTCGTGCCCTATCTTCCCGTCCGCTTCGCGATCGATACGCTGTCGCTGTCGGAGAACCATGTCGCATCCGCGGTGGAGCAGCGGGTTGCCATGCGACAGGGCAGTGGCGCCGTCGTGCGTCTGAACGTTCGCATGACGCGCAACATCCTCGCGGTGCTCGTCGACAGCACCGGGGCAGCGCTCAAGCCGGGCGGTCGCGTCCGGCGCGAGGGACATCCCGACGTCGCCATCGGCTGGGACGGCATCGCGTATCTGGAGGATGTCGGCGAACAGGTGTCGCTCTCCGCGCTGACGTCGGACGGAACGGTGTGCCAGGCGACGTTCGGCGTCTCCGCAGACGTCGCGGCGCTGTCACGGGTAGGACCGGTCTCGTGCCGGTGATGGCGTCGCTGCGGCTGTTCTTCGCACTGGTGGTCCTGAGCATCGTCACGGGCCCCGCATTCGCCGCCTGCACGACATCGTCCGGGGCACTCACCTTCTCGCCGGTGTCGTCGTACGACGTGCGAGGGGGCACGGTGCCGCAGGTTGCCGGATCCGCCGGTCTTTCCTGCACGGGTTCGGTGCTGACCCTGATCGGCGGCAATTCGGCGCGCGCGACCATCACCAGCCTCAACCAGTTTCGCCTGGTCAAAGGCGCCGACGCGATCGCCTATCAGGTATCCGCCGATGCCAGCGGCAACACGCCGTTCACGCAGGGATCGACGGTCAACTATATGAGCGGCAGCCTGCTGGCGCTGCAGGGCGGTGGAAGCAGTTTCACCACGCCGTTGTTCGCGCGTTTGACGGCGGCTCCCAATGTGGCCGCCGGGACGTATAGCGACACACTGACGGTGCAATGGGACTATAGCGTCTGCAACGGGGTGAATGTGCTCGGTGTCGTCTGTACGGGCTATGATAGCGGGAAGGTCGTCATAACGCTTCAGGTGACGCTGGTGGTCGGCAACGACTGCAAGATCACCGCGCCCGACCTGTCCTTCGGCAGTGCGGCGCTCGTTACGCAGTTCGGCCCGGTGACCTCGGCCGTCCAGATCGATTGTACCCGCGACGCCGTCTACCGGATCGGCTTCACACCCGGCGGTGCTGGCACGGGCTCGGCGTGGCGGCAGATGACCAGCGGCGCGGGCGCGACGTTGCAGTATCAGATCTATCATGCGGATGGCGTCACCGTCTGGAACGAAGCCAACCCGCTTACCGGCGCAAGCCCCGGAACGGGCAGCCTGACCCCCGTCAGAACCTATTCCTATGTCGCCAGGATCAATCAGGCGCAGGTCACGCCGGCGGCGGGAAGCTATCAGGACGCCGTCAGTGTCGTCGTGACATTCTGATCGATCAGCCACTGACCTTTGGCGGCAATCCTGCGATCGCGGCATCCTGCATCACGCGGGGCGGATGATGTCGCCGACACGAACGTCCGACAGCCCGAGCCATTGCGCCATCCGCTCCAACTCGATGTGGAGCCGCGGCAGCGTGTCGCCGGGCGCCCCCGGTTCGAGCGTTATGCGTTTTGCCAGCAGCACGCCCGCTTGCCGGTCCGCCTTGAGATCGACCCGCGCGACCAACGCCTCGTCCATCAGGAAGGGCAGCACATAATAGCCGTGGGTGCGTTGCGCCTGCGGCACATAGATCTCGATACGATACCGGAAGCCGAACAGGCGTTCGGTGCGGCCGCGTTCCCAGATCAGCGGATCGAAGGGCGCCAGCAAGGCCGCCCCGCGCACCCGGCGGGGCACCGCGGCGTCGCGGTGGAGCCAGACCTTCTGGCTCCACCCGTCCACGCGGACCGGCACCAACACCTGATCCTCGGCCAGATCGGCAATGGCATGATCCGCCTCGACGGGCTTCAGCCGGAAATAATCACGCAGCTCGGCAGCGGTCGCGATGCCGAGCGCGCGGGCGCTCCGCTCGATCAGCGCCCGCTGCGCCTCGGCAACGCTCGGTGTGGGCAGAGCCAGTACAGCAGGGGGCAGCACCCGCTCGGGCAGGTCATAGACCCGCGCGAAACTGCCCCGCCGTGTCGCCGTGGTGATCCGGCCCGACCAGAACAGCCATTCCAGCGCGTGTTTGACGTCGCTCCATTCCCACCAGCCGCTGCGGCTCGTGCCGCTTTCGAAGTCGGCGGCGGTCAGGGGGCCCTCGGCTGCGATGCGCGCCAGCACGGCGTCGGCTTCGCTGCGATGCTCTGTCGCAAAGCGGCGAAGCGCGGCGTAGCCAATCTCGCCTCGCTCAGCGCGGGCCATCCGCCATCGCAGCAGCGGATGAAGCTCGAGCGGCAGCAGCGACGCCTCATGCGCCCAATATTCGAAGAAGCGGCGATGCGGCTTCGGGCCCCAGGCGGCGCGCTCGAGCAGCGCCCGGTCGTAGCTGCCAAGCCGGGAAAACAGTGGCAGGTAATGCGCGCGGGCCAGCACGTTGACGCTGTCGATCTGGAGAAGGCCCGTCCGATCGGCGACCTTGCGGACATGCGCCGCCGTGACCCGAGGAGGCGGCGGTCGGTCGAACCCCTGGGCTGCAAGGGCAATGCGGCGCGCATCGGCCTGCGATATGATCATGTGGTGATGATGGTCGCAAATGACAGCGACGGTCAATGTCACCGCGGTTGTCCCCGCCGGGCTACAGCGTAGTCCGTGTGATCCGGAAGACGCGGGGCGTACAGGCAATCGCGGAACGCCGCGAGCGCCTTTGTCGCTACTGGTCGGCGACCTTGATCTCGGTAATTTCTGCGTTTGAAAGACCCGGTTTTTCAGCGCGGAGATAGTGGAGCAATTCGCCGATCTCCCGCGCATCGAACCGGAGGTCGAGATCGTCCATATGGATGGCGACGGAACGCTGCCGCGCCTCCGACAGACCAGCGACGATATCGACGCACGCCTCCAGCGTTCCGCGGCCGACTTCCGTTGGTGTCGCGCCGGCGGACGATGCGTCAGCGAAGATCCGGGCCGGCTCGCTCAAGGGGTAGGTAGTCATGACTGTCGCGTCCGTCGTCTACGGAGCAGGACATCGCCCGCCGGGGTGAGCCGGCGGGCGATCGTTTCAGGCGTCTTCGGCGTCGATGTTGACGCTCGTCTCGGCGAGCTTCGTCATATATTCGTCGCCACCGTAAATGTCCTTGGTGGCCGCATTCAGCGCCTTGTGATCATCCTTGAGACCCAGCGCCTTGGCATAGGCCGCGGCCGTGCCGAAACCGGCGATCCCGTAATGCGTCATCCGCTGATATTGGGCGATGATCATGACATCGAGCAACGGACCCTTTGCCGGACCCTCTTCGACGACATGCTTGGTGGCTTCGGCAACCAGCCCTTCCATGCCCTTGCAATGCTCCTTGGAAACCTTCTCGTCGTTCGACGCGATCAGTTCCTTGAGGAGATCGGTATGCTTCTCGATATCCGCCTGCGACTTGGTCAGCATGTCCTTCAGCGCGGCATCGCTGGCCTTCGACGTGATCTTCTTAAGGACCTTCTTCATCTGGTCGTTCGCCGACCACAGGTCCTTCAGCTCGTCGGTGTAGATGTCTTTCAGATCTTCGGGTGCAGACATGGGATACTCCTTGCTGGTGCACGGGCCAGAAATGCCCGGTGGCGTGATTGACGTTGAATAGGGGGCGTGCCGTCCAGGCGTCAGCCCGCGCCGGGCTTCGCCTGTTCGTTCTCGTAGCGCGCATCGGTGCCCACTTTGCCCGTTGCCTCGGCCTCGGCGATACCGGACGTCTCGACGACCTTGATCGTGCCATGCTCGGCCGCGATCGAGTGCGGGGTCCGATCGGCATCCGGGTCCGCCGCGATCGTCGTGCCGCCGCCACCGCTCGAGCCGGCAGCCGCGTTCCCCGCGCTGCCTCCGCCTTTGCCCGCCTGACCGCCACCATGATAGGCGATGTCCGTCTGGCCGCCCTGCGACGCGGGGCTGGTATCGGCGTCGGTCTTGCCTTCGTGCGGGTTGGGATAGGCGCCGCCCGCGCTCTCACCGCCGTCGCTGCGACCATGAACGCGGCCGTCGGTATCGCTGCGAGGCGACTCCGAGACGCCATCCGGTGCGCCCTTGCTCGCGGGATTGCCCGGGACGGGGGTATGAACCTTGTCGCTCATGAAAACTCCTCGTGACGGTCGTGGATAGGAAGCGGCCACCCCGATCGGCATGCCGAGCGGACCGGGGTGGGGCAGGGTTACGGCCGCAGCACGACCTTGATGACACCGTCCTGCTTGTCGCGGAACTTCTGGTACATTTCGGGCGCATCCTCGAGGCTTGCAGGGTGAGTCACGACAAAGCTCGGGTCGATGTCGCCGGCTTCGATGCGCGCCAGCAAGGGCTTGGTGTAGGCCTGGACATGCGTCTGGCCGGTCTTGATCGTCAGCCCCTTGTTCATCATCGCGCCGATAGGGATCTTGTCGCCCATCCCGACATAGACGCCGGGGATCGAGACCGTGCCACCCATCCGGCAGCTCATGATGGCCTCGCGCAGGACATGCACACGGTCGGTGGCGAGGAACGTCGCCGCCTTCACCTTGTCGATCACTGCATCCATTGCGCCATGACCCGAAGCCTCTGCACCGACGGCATCGATGCAGCTGTCCGGACCGCGGCCCTTGGTGCGGAACTGGAGTTCGTCATAGACGCTGTCGACCTCGGCGAAGTTGATCGTCTCCGCACCGCCGGCCTCGGCCATCGCCAGGCGCTCGGGCACCTCGTCGATCGCGATCACACGGCCTGCGCCGAGCATCAGCGCCGATCGGATCGCGAACTGGCCGACCGGACCGCAGCCCCAGATCGCCACGGTGTCGCCCTCTTCGATGTTCGCATTCTCGGCGGCCATATAGCCCGTCGGGAAGATGTCGGAGAGGAACAGCGCCTGATCGTCGGTGACGTTGTCCGGCACCTTGATCGGGCCGATATCGGCCATCGGCACGCGCAGATACTCTGCCTGGCCACCGCAATATCCGCCGAGCATGTGGCTGAAGCCGAACAAACCGGCAGGCGAATGCCCCATCGCCTTGATCGCCATTTCGGCATTCGGGTTGGTCCGCTCGCACGCCGAGAACAGCCCCTTGCGGCAGAAGAAGCAATCGCCGCAGCTGATCGTGAACGGCACGACGACGCGGTCGCCGATCTTCAGGTTGGTAACCTCGGAGCCCAGTGCGACGACGACGCCCATATTCTCATGGCCGAGAATGTCCCCGGCCTGCATCGTCGGCTGATAGCCGTCGAGCAGATGAAGATCGGACCCGCAGATCGCGCAAGACGACACCTTGATGATCGCGTCACGCGGATGCTTGATCTCGGGATCCGCGACAGTATCGACCCGAACATCGCCTTTTCCATGCCAAACCAGTGCGCGCATCAGAAAGTCTCCGTCTTTTAAGTGGCGTGCCGTACTTTCAAAAGTACCATTTGCCGTCAGAACTCATCAGTCATCGGGCGATCTCGACGGAGCGTAGTCGGCAGAAACAACAACGAGATCGCCGGGTGGCGTCATCGCATCATGTGTTCTACCGTCAAGCCACGCGTCAGGCCCCGGATATTGATGGAGACATAGCGATTTGGATGTCCTCATCGTTCCTGACGATCTTGACTATTCGTCGAGAATATTTCGTATTGATCCTCATCAGTGTGACTAAATGCCTGCGATCATTGGTAAATTGCCGGAAATGACCGTCAGGTTGGGCTCCTCGCCGGCGAAAAATCACGCCTTGAACAGTTTCACGGAGGCCGCGCGCCCCGCCATGCTTGCCGTCGTCGGGGCCAATTCGGACAGCGGACCGTTGGGATGTCAGCAACCTTCGCCGACACTCACCGGCGCACCTGCGGGGCGCTGGCATGCCGGCTGGCAAACGCGACTTCGATTCGGGAATTAGATATGCAGATCAAGGCCATCCTCTTCGACATCGACGGCACGCTGGTCGATACCAATGACATGCATGTCCTCGCCTGGGAGGAGGCCTTTGCAGGTGTCGGGGCGTCCTTCGACCGGCAGGTGATCCACGATCAGATCGGCAAGGGGACCGACATGCTCGTGCCGACCCTGTTGCCCGGTGCCGACGCGGAGGAGCAGGAGAAACTCGGCGATACGCACGGCGAGATCTTCAAGGCAAAATATCTCGAGACTGCCAAGCCGTTCGCTCGCGCGCATGATCTGCTGGCGCACGCGCATAGCCTGGGGCAGCAGGTCGTGCTCGCCTCGTCGGCGTCGGGATCGGAGCTCGATCATTACATCGCGCTGCTCGAGGCGCGCGATCTGATCGGCGCAACGACGAGCAGCGACGACGTCGAGCGCACCAAACCCGCCCCGGACATTTTCGCCACCGCGCTGAAGGCGCTGCCGGGGATCGATCCTGCAGAGGTGATCGTCGTCGGCGATACGCCTTATGATATTGAGGCGGCCGCCAAGTGCGGGATCGCCGCGGTTGCGGTCCGATCGGGCAAGTTCAGCGACGAGCAACTGAACGGCGCGGGTGCGGTCGCGATCTATGACGATGTCGCGGCCTTGCTTGCCGATTACGCCCAGTCGCCACTGGGGCGCTGATCGCCATGGTCCTCACACTGAAACCCCTTCGCGATCAGGTCATCGTCGTTACGGGCGCGACCAGCGGCAACGGCCTCGCAATCGTCGAGGCCGCCGTGCAACGCGGTGCGGCCGTCGTCGCGACCGCGCGGAACGACGCCGCGCTCGAGGCCCTCCGCGCCCGTCTGTCGGCCGATGGCGGACGCATTGCGGTCTGCGTCGCCGACGTCAGCGACATGGCCGCGGTCGAGCGTGTCGCCGCCGTTGCGCTCACGGCGTTCGGCGGCTTCGACAGCTGGGTGAACAATGCCGCGACAGGCACGTACGGCACGCTCGATCAGGTGCCGGTCGCCGATCACCGGCAGGTGTTCGACGTCAATTATTTTGGCGTGCTGCACGGATCGCTGGTCGCGGCCCGCCATCTGCGCGAGCGAGGCGGCGCGATCGTCAACATCGGCTCGATCCTCAGCGACCGCGCGATCGTCGAGCAGGGGCCCTATGGCGCGACCAAGCATGCGGTGCAGGCGCTGACGGACACGTTGCGGATGGAGCTCGAGCAGGAGGGGGCCGGCATCTCGGTCACGCTGATCAAGCCCGGCGCGATCGACACGCCATTTCCCGAACATGCGCGCAATTTCATGGATCAGCCACCGCGCCTGCCACCGCCGCTCTACACCCCCTCCGTCGTCGCCGACGCGGTGCTGTTCGCTTGCGAGACGCCGCGGCGGACGCTGTATGCTGGCGGTGGCGGGCGGCTGGCCTCGCTTCTCTCGCGCTCCGCACCGCGGGTGAGCGACCGGATCATGGAACTGGTCGGCACGTTCGCGCAGCAGAAGCCCGGGGATCCCGGTGATCCGGCACGCCGCGACAATCTCTATGATCCGCGGGCTGATGCGCTGCGCGGGACCCAGCATGTCCACGCGCGCACATCGAGCAGCGTGCTGCAGGTGCAAAAGCTTCACCCCGCGGTTGTGATGCTGGGTGTTGTCGGCGCTGGTATCGTCGTCGCGCTCGGCCGACCAAAGGGTGGACGCCGGTAATATCAGGCACGGAAAGGGTAGGGAGCGTGCGCGGCGTCGACACGTGACCATCCTTCCGCGCCATTTTGAAGTCTATATCAACCGGACGCCGGCTGCGCGGAACTGCGCTTCAGCCACGTCGACTGTCGTTCCATCACCTGCCGGCATCGCGATCGCTCGCGTGTAGTCCGTCAGGATAGACGCTTCGAAGCCCTCGCGCCGCGCATCGAGTGCCGACCAGGCGACGCAGAAATCATAGGCCAGCCCAACGAACACGCACCGCCGGACCTGCTTGTCCCGCAGATACCCGGCCAGCCCCGTTCTCGTCGTCTTGTCGTTCTCGAAAAAGGCCGAATAGGAATCAATTTCCGATTTATACCCCTTACGAACGATGACGTGAGCGCGGCGGATGGTGCCCTGCACGTCGGGATGGAACTCGGAACCAGCGGTTCCCTGGACGCAGTGATCGGGCCATAGGACCTGCTCGCCATATGGCATCGGCACGGTATCGAACGGCTGCCGACCGGGGTGGCCGCTCGCGAAGGACTGGTGTCCCGCAGGATGCCAGTCCTGCGTTACGACGACATGCCGGAACCGCGGAGCGAGCCGTTCGATCCCGGCCATGATCTCGTTCCCGCCCGCAACCGCCAGCCGGCCGCCCGGGCAGAAGTCGATCTGCGGGTCGACGACGATGAGCGCGTCCGACCCCGTGATCGCTGCGTCGCCGGTGAACTGCTCGATATCCAACGTCATCTCCTGCAAAGCCGACAGGTCGCGTTAAAGGCGGCCGATGACAAGAATGATCCTATTGCCGAGCGCCTATTTGCGAACACTGGTCGACGGCTGGGCCAGGTCCGGGAAGCGATCGAGGATCGCGCTGGTCACGCCGTTGGTCCAGCCGAACCCGTCCTGGACCGGATATTCGCCGCCCCCGCCCGGTATGCGCTGTTCGATATTATACTTTTCGAGCATCTTGCCGGTGTCGGCATAGGCCGCGCCGACCGTCCCGAGCCAGCGTCTGGCGATGTCCTTGGCCAGCGCCGGTTCGCCGTTTCGCTCGAGCCCTGCGATCGCGACCCATTGCAGCGGTGCCCAGCCATTGGGTTCGTCCCATTGCTGCCCGGTGTTGAGCGTCGTCGTGCGCAGGCCGCCCTCGGCGACCAATGATTTGCGCACCGTCGCGGCGACGGCCTTCGCCTGCGCCGGCGACGCAAGCCCGACGAACAGCGGGTGCAGCATCGCGGCATTGATGCTGGTCGTTGGCTTGCGCGACGACAGGTCCCAGTCGGCGTAGCGCGCGGTCGTCGCCTGCCAGAGATAGCGGTCGATCGCCGTCTTGCGCTTGGTCGCCAGGGTCGTGAATTCGGTCACGCAGGGGGTGTCGCCCGCGGTCTGGCAGCGTGCGGCGATACGGCGTTCCATCGCCCAGATCAGGCTGTTGAGATCGACGGGCACGATGTCGGTGGTGTGGATTGTGGCGAGCAACCGGGGATCGCGGAGCAGCGTGAGCTGAAATCCCATCCGCTCTCCGCGCCCGCACGCAGGTTGCGCTGCGTATCGGCGGCGGCGCGGGGTGCCGCCCTGGCCGCGGTCTCGACGTCCTCGGCATAGGATTCGTCGCGCGGCGTATCGCGGTCGTCATAATAGCGGTTGAGCACGCTGCCGTCGGGCATCCGCACGACGCGGAGACAGGCCGGGTTGCCGTCGAGGCAGGTCGCGCCCTTCATCCAGAAGGCGTGCTCGGCGCGCAACGCCGCCAGCCGACGCTTCGCGACACCGGGGTCGGTGTTGGTCGAGAGATCGAGCATCAGCGCGTAATAAGGCGGCTGCGAACGGCTGAGATAATAGGTCCGCGTCCCGTTCGGGATGTGCCCGTAACGCTCGATCAGGCTGGTGAAATCGTCGAGCATCGATTCGACGAGCGGCTGCTTGCCGTCGACCTTCAGCCCGAGCATCGTGAAATAGCTGTCCCAGTAATAGATTTCGCGGAAGCGCCCGCCCGGTACGACATAGGCGCCGGCAGCGGCAGGGCGGAGCTGCCTGCGACGGGGGCGACCGGCTGACGGACGAGTTGCGGCCACAAGGCCCGGACATGCGACCTCAGATCGCCCGAGCCCCGGTCGTTCTCGCCGGGCACCACGAAATTGGCGAGCACGAACGCCTTCAGCGCCGGGCCGGCGGGTCTGGTCCGCGCATAGTCCGCCATGATCGCCGCGGCCGCGCGCTTGGGGACGGCATCGACGAACGTCTTGCCGTCCGCGAAGACGTGACCCTGCTGCACGGCCTGGAACAGCGGGCCATAGATATCGGCGGGCGACTGGGCCTTCGCGGCGGATGCAGTCGGTCGGGACGGAGCGGTCTGGGCAGGCGCCATCGCGGCGACCGAGGCCAGGGCGGCAAAACGGCAAAGGGTTTTCATGAAGATCGCAACCATTTCGCCAGGGTGATCGATCCCCCGACGGGGCGGGATCGATCACCCTTGGCTGTGTCAGAACTTGAACGCGGCGGCGAACCGGATCGAGCGACCCACGATCGGTCTTGCGAGGATCGTGCCGCTGCCCTGCGATCCGAGCGTGCGCGGATTGCCTTCGGTCAGCCCGATCTCGTCGGTCAGATTGTCACCGATCACCTGGAACTGCACCTGCCGGTTCAGATCGAGCGTGATCCCTGCGTCGAGCTTGTAAAAGCTCGGCAGCACCTGCGCGTTCTGGACGTCGGAGAAGCGGTCGCCGATATAGCCGATCGTCGCATAGACTCCCGCCTTCGCATCGCCGCCGAGCTCGAGATCACAGGCGGGGGTCACGCGCCACTGCCATTTCGGCTGGCGCTGAACCCGATTGCCGGTGAGATCGGTCCGGCCGCCATCGGTGAAGAAGTCGCGGTAGCTGGCGTCGAGATAGGTCGCCGACCCGCTGAGCGTGAAGCCGCCGAACGGCCGCAACTGCCCCTCGAACTCGACGCCGGTCGCCTTGGCGCCGCCGACCGACGCGATCGGGGCGCCGCTGGTGATGACCGTCGTCGCAAGGCCGTCGAACGTGTTGTGGAACAGCGTCGCGTACAGGTTGGCGATGCCGGTCGAGACCTTCACGCCGCCCTCATAGCTGTCGACCTGCGGTGCGACGTCGATGCCGTCGCGCAGATTGTCGAAGAACGGGAAGCTGTTGCCGCGGCTGTAGCGGACGAACGCGCCGACCTGCCGGGTCAGGTCGTAATTGACGCCGCCGGTCCACGACCAGGCATCGCCGCGATAGCGGATCGTGCGGAAGGTGCCGTTCAGCTGCGCATCGCCATTGTCGTAGAGCGTCAGCGGATTGCCGTCCGCACCCGCCGCCGGGACCGTCGCTGCAAGGTTTTCGAGCGTGCCGTCGACCGAGTGATGCTGCCACCGGACGCCGCCGTCGATCCGCAGCTGGTCGGTAATCTGCAGTTCGTCGACCGCATAGCCCGCGACGTCCTCGCCGGTGTAGCGCGCGTTGACCTTGAACGTCGATCCGCCCGAGAAGCCGTCCCGCGTGACGATCCGGCCATCCGCGAATGTCAGATTCAGTCGGCGGGCGTTTGGCTCGGCGGTGAGCAGCATGCTGTTGCCGAGATTCCATCGGTCACGCGACTTGTACCGCGTGTAGTAGACGCCGCCGGTCAGCGTGTTGCTGCCCGATTTCCACTCGAGCGCGAAATCGTTGACGAAGGCCTGGATGTGCTTCTCGACGCTCCAGAGGCCGGCCTCGACGACCGCCTGGTTGGGCGAGGCCGCCGCACCGCCGGTCGCGAAGGTGAGCGACCCGATCGTCCCGCCCCGGCCGGCGGCATAGGCGGCGGCGGTGACCGGCGCGGCGCCGCCGGGGACGAGACCGATCGTGTTCGCATCGCCCTCCATCCAGCTGCCGCGATCGCGAACCGTGATCCCGCTGCCGAGTTCGTAATCGAAATTGCCGCCCAGATTGTAGATCTTCGCGCTGCGGCCATCCGCCAGATCGACCCGGCTGCCGTCGTTGCGCACGCCGATCCGCGTGTCGCGCCCAACGAGCGTTCCGGTGCCTGCATCAAAGCCGGGATATTCGCGGATCTTGTCGCCGTCCTGGACGACCGGGATGGGCAGCAGCCACTGGCCGCGATCGTCGAGATAGCGACCGAAGAGCAGGATCGAGCCCTTGTCGAAGTCATGGCGGATATTGCCGGTGATCTGACCACCGCGCTCCGCCTCGAACTGCGCGTCGCGGATCCCGCGCGAGGTCGAGTAATAGCCGCCGAGCATATAGGTTGTGCTGTCGTCGATCGGCCCCGAGACGTAGCTGTCGACGCGGAACTCGCCGAAATCGGTGCCGCTGAGTTTCAGCAATCCGGCCGGCGTCTGCTTGCCCTCGCGCTGGACGAGGTTGACGGTCAGGCCGGGCTGACCGTTCGAGAACAGCGCGCCGGTGCCGCCGCGCACCGCTTCGACGCGCTGGATCGTCTCGTCGATACGGATCAGCTGCGTGTTTTCGAGGAACGACAGCGTCGGCGGCGGGAAGAAGGGCACGCCCTGCGTCTGGAAGGTGACATATTCCGCATCGCCACCAGATGGATAGCCGCGCACGAAGATGTTCGCGCCGGTCTTGCCGCCCGAGCTTTCGGTGCTGACCCCCGGCACCGCGCGGAGGACCTCGGCGGTGCTGGCAGTGCCGAGCCGCTGCGCCATGCTGCTGTCGATCGTGGTGACCGCGAACGCGGCGTCCTGGCGCCGGGTGCCTGCGCCCGCGGTGCCGATGACGATGATATCGGGGGCGGTTTCCTCGGGCACCTGCGTCGCAGCCGGATCGGCTGCCGCCTGCGCCGGGGCGACCTGAACCGCCGCTGGCGTGGCTTCGGCCGCCTGAGCATGCGTGTCGATGATAAGATAGGCCCCGCCCGGCGTCAGCCGGTGGCCGAGACCGGAGCCTTTCAGGATCGTCGTCAGCGCCGCGCCGACGTCCATCCGGCCGGCCACCGCGCGCGCGGTCTTGCCGCGGACGAGGGTGGGGGAGAACAGGATCTGCCTGCCACTCTGGCGCGAGAAGGCGAGCAACGCGGTGCTCATGTCCTGCCGCGCGATGCGGATGCCGATAGCGGCCTGCGCGGTGACGCCGATCGGGATCCCACCTGCGCCGAGCGCCAATGCGGTCAACATCACGCCGCGTATCAGCACGGCCCTGCCTGTGGATGTCATGCAACCCTCCCTGTTCCTGCGATCCCTCTGCCGGGGTCGATCTGACAGTAAAGACGCGGGACGTTGGAAAACCCGAACCGGGTTTTGCCCTCGGGTCGATTATTTTTTCGAGGCGATCGTGATGCTGCCGTTCGGGTGCCGATCGACGCTGACGGGAAAGCCCAGTTCGAGCGCGTCGAGGAACGGCTGGACCTCGCCCGTCCGGAACGCGCCGCTGATCCGGACCCGGCCCGCCGCGGCGTCGACGATCGCGATCTGCTGGACGCTGTAGCGATTTATCTCGGCGACGGCCTGACTTAATGCCTCGTCCTCGAACACGAGCCGGCCTTCGCTCCAGCTTGCCAGCCGCTGAGCGTTGCCGGGCATGTGGCGAACCGACACGCCGCTGGCCGATGCGGTGAGGACGTCGTCCGGCACCATGCGACGGGCTTGCCGGGCGCGCCCTTGCCGGCGACGCTGACGAGCCCTTCGAGCAGCGCGACGCGCACCGCACTGGTTTCGAGCCGCACGTCGAACGCGGTGCCGTGCGCGGTGACCGCCTGCGCGCCGGCAGTGACGACGAACGGCCGGGTCTGATGCTTCGCGACCTCGAACAAGGCCTGTCCGCGTTCCAACACCAATCGACGCTCGGTGCGCGTATAGGCCATCCGGACCCGCGTGTCGGTATCGAGAGTCAGCCGCGACCCGTCGGACAGCGTGACCATGAGGCGCTGACGTGTCGCCGTCCGGTACACGGGTGTTTCGGCGACCTGCACGGCAGGCGTATCATCGGCGAAGCGCCACAGCGCCAGCGGCGCGACCACCGTGGCACAGGCGGCCGCGGCCAGCATCCACAG
>NZ_JRVI01000049.1:0-5927 GCF_000783375.1 Sphingomonas sp. Ant20 | reverse complement strand
CCACCCACCAAGATGGCGCCGGCCAAGGCTGCGCCCGACATGCAGGCCGTGCTCGACGCGCTGGCTGGCCTCGGCGGCAAGCCGATCGAGACGCTGACGCCCGCCGAAGCACGCCAGCAGCCCTCGGCTGCGGATGGCGCCAAGGCGGTGATGGCACAGAAGGGCATGCCAACGACCCCCGACGCATCGGTGACGACGCAGGACATGCCCTATGGCAGCGACGCCAAGCAGTTCGCCCGCGTGTACAAGCCGGCGAGCGCCGCCAATGCCAAGGGCCTGCCGGTCGTGGTCTATTATCACGGCGGCGGCTGGGTGATCGCGGACGTCGCGACCTATGACGCGGCACCGCGCGCGATGGCGAAGGCGCTGAACGCGATCGTCGTGTCGGTCGAATATCGCCATGCGCCCGAGTTCAAGTTCCCTGCACCGCATGACGACGCGGCGGCCGCCTATCGCTGGACGCTGGCCAATGCCGCGGCATGGGGTGGCAACCCGGCGAAGATCGCGGTTGCGGGCGAGAGCGCCGGCGGCAATCTGGCGGTCGCGACGGCAATCTATGCCCGCGACAATCGCCTGACCCCACCGCTGCACATCGTCTCGGTCTATCCGATCGCCAACAGCAGCAAGATGCTGCCGTCGCGCCGTGATTCGGCGAATGCGAAGCCGCTCAACGGCGCGATGCTGCCGTGGTTCGGCTATTACTACCAGACCAGCAAGGCGGATGCGCAGGATCCGCGGCTGAACCTGGTCGGGGCAAACCTGCGCGGGCTGCCGCCGACGACGATCATCAATGCGCAGATCGATCCGCTGCGGTCGGATGGCGAGACGCTGGCCGCGGCGATGCGTGCGGCGGGCGACAAGGTCGAACAGCGCACCTTCCCGGGCGTGACGCATGAATTCTTCGGCATGGGCGCGATCGTGCGCGGCGCCAAGGATGCGAACGATCTCGCGGTCGCACGGCTGAAGGCGGCGTTCGCCATGGCTCCTGCGAAGCGCTGATGCGTTGGGAGGGGGATAGTTTCTCCCTCCCATTTTTGCAGCGAGTAATGCCATGACGTCGACGACCCATGCCTCTTCGCCCCGCTATCGTGCCTTCGGGCGGGTTGTGGCCCTGCTGATGGCGGAGCGCTGAGATGCCCGTGATAACCACGCCAACGCTGGCGATCGCCTATACCGATACGGGCCCGCGCGAGGGCGATGCGGTGTTGTTGCTGCACGGCTGGCCCGATGACTCCTCGACCTGGGACGACGTCCTACCCGCGCTGCACGAAGCCGGGCTGCGGACGATCGTACCGAGCCTGCGCGGGTTCGGCGAAACGCGGTTCGTGGCGGCAGATACGCCGCGCACCGGCAACAGCGCGGTCCTGGCGATGGACGCGATTGCGCTGATGGACGGGCTGGGGATCGCGCGTTTCATGGTCGCGGGGCATGACTGGGGCTCGAACATCGCCGAGGCGCTGGCGGTCGGTTGGCCCGAGCGGGTGCAGCGGATCGCGATGCTCGCGACGCCGCCGCGACTGGGCGGCATGCCGACGCCGCCGTTCGAACAGACGCAGCGGCAATGGTATCACTGGTTCATGGCCACCGCGCGCGGCGCGCAGGCGGTGCGCGATGACCCCAGGGGGTTTGCGCATGTCCACTGGACCAACTGGTCGCCGCCGGGCTGGTTCGACGAGGCGACCTTTGCACGGGTGGCGCGCGCATTCGGGAATCCGGACTGGGTCGACGTCACGCTGCACAGCTATCGCGCGCGCTGGGACGAGGCGGCACCCGATCCCGCGAGCGTCTGGCTTGAGGAAGCGGTAAAGGCGAGCGCGACGCTGTCGCTGCCCGCGCTGTACATTCAGGGTGCGGAGGACGGGGTGAACCCGCCGAGCGCGACCACCGCGGTACCGGAGAAATTCTCGGGACCCTTCGCCTTCGTCACCTTGCCGGGCGTCGGCCATTTTCCACAGCGTGAGCGGCCCGAGGCGGTCGCCGACCTGCTCGTCACGCTGTTCACCGGCGATCCCGCCACCTTGTCCGACACGATTTACCGGAGCCACGACATGTCCAAGTTCAAACCCCTTCTGGCAGGTGCGGCGCTGTTCGCGCTCGCCGCCGCCGCAACCGCGGCCGGCGTCGCACAGGCTAGGACCGCGGCGAGCCCGCTGACTCAGGTGGCGACGTTCGACCACCAGGTGACCGGCGTCGCGGTGACCGCAGACGGACGACGGTTCGTCAACTTCCCGCGCTGGACCGACGATGCGCCGATCTCTGTCGCCGAGGTGCTGCCGGACGGAAAGCTCAAGGCCTATCCCGACGATACGTGGAACAGCTGGCGCAACGCGCGCGCGAACGAATTGCCGGTCGGCGACTATTTCGTCTGCGTCCAGTCGATCGTGCCCGACGGGCACGGCAATCTGTGGGTGCTCGATCCCGGCGCGCCGGGTAACGAAAAGCCGCTCGAGGGCGCGCCGAAGCTGGTCAGGATTGACCTGGCGACGAACCGCGTGACCAAGGTGATCAAGGTCGCGCCCGATGTCGCGCTGCAGGGTACGTACCTCAACGACATCCGCTTCTCGCCCGACGGCAAGACCGGCTACATCACCGATTCGGGCACGCGCGGCGCGATCATCGTGATCGATCTGGAGAGCGGCAAGGGGATGCGCGCACTCGACGGGCATGGCTCGACGCAGATCGACAAGAGCGTGACGGTCATGACCGACGGCAAGCCGCTGGTCCGCCCCGATGGCCGCCAGCCGGCCTTCTCCGCGGACGGGATCGCGATCTCAAACGATGGCAAAAACGCTGTATTACCAGGCACTCACCGGCAAGACGCTGTACGCGATCGATACCGGGCTGCTCCGCGAGGGCGTGAGCGCAGCGCAGCAGGCGGCGGGGGTGAAGACCATCGCGGAGACGCATGTCGCGGACGGGCTGTGGATGAGCAAGGCGGGGGTGCTGTACATCACGTCGCCGACCAACGACAGCATCACGCGGCTGGTCGGCGATCGTGTCGAGCCGGTGCTGACCGACAAGCGGCTGCGCTGGCCCGATACGTTTTCGGAAGGGCCCGATGGCCGGATCTATGTGACAGCGAGCCATATCCAGGACACCAGCTGGTTCAAGCCGGGTGCGCCGGCATCGCTGCCGACCGCTTTGTTCGCATTCGACCCCGCGCGGTGACATGAACGGGCGCCCCGGGCATGCAGACATGCCGGGGCGGCTCTGCCCGGCAGCGGCGGAAAACGTCAGATTGCAACAGGGTTAACATAGCGCAACGCGATAACCGCGCACCCCGGGATCGAATGTCGTGGCGTGTCGTTTCGCCATACTAACGATACGGGGTCGCCTTGTTCATTCTGCATTTGGCCCTCGGGGGCTGCCTGAAAGCGCCGCCCATCGACTTCGGCATTACGGCCGACTCCGGGGGGCATCTGGCGTATGTGGTCGACGCAGCGCTGGTTCAGGCAGAGCTTCCCGGAGTGGACCGGGTCTCGATCGTTACCCGGTTGTTCCGGTCTGCGGATCTGCCATCCGTGCATGGCCAGCGATCGGAGCGCGTCACCGACAGGTTGACGATCGATCGGGTCGATAGTGGCGACGACCGCTATCTCGAGAAGGAGGCGCTCGCCGCCGACTTGCCCGCATTCACCGAGGCGTTTTGCCGTCACATCGCCGGACTGGCGGTCATGCCCAACGTCATCCATGCGCATTTCGCCGATGCCGCAGCCGTCGCGATCGAGGCACGCCGCCGGTTCGGCATTCCGTTCGTGTACACGCCGCATGCGCTGGCGATCGACAAGCGCCGTCAGGGCCTTGGCGGAGCCGAACTCGGCACGCGGATTGCGGCGGAAACCACCGCGATCGCTGCGGCAGACGCGCTGATCGTATCGACGCGGGACGAGGCCGAACGGCAGGTCCCGGCCTATGGCGTCGGGGTCGCGGGCCGGATCCACTGCGTGCCGCCGGGCGTGCCCCGCCGTCCCTATGCAGGAGGCACAGCGACGTTGGTTGACCGTCTGGGAGACTGGCTCGATCGGCCGGATCTCCCGATCCTGCTAGCGATCGCGCGACCGGTGGCGAAGAAGAACCTCGCGGTCCTTGTCCGCGCGTTCGCGGCGGATCCGGTTCTGCACGAACGTGCGAATCTGGTGATCCTCGCCGGGCAACATGGGGGCCAGTCGTCGAGCGAGGAACGGGCGGTGCTGGGCGAGCTGCAGGCGCTTGCCGCTAGTCCTGCGCTGCGCGGGCGGTTTGCCTTGCCGCCGCGGCACGATGCTTCGGACGTCACTGCGCTGTACCGGCGAGCGGCGGCAGGCGGCGTGTTCGTCAACCCGGCGCTGCACGAGCCGTTCGGGCTGACCCTGATCGAAGCGGCAGCGGCCGGCGTTCCGGTCGTTGCGACCCGCAACGGAGGGCCAGCGGAGATCGTCGCGCAGATCGGTCACGGCTTGCTGGTCGATCCGCGCGACGAGCCGGGAATTGCGGCGGCGTGTCGTGCGGTGATCGGGGATGCGGGGCTTCACGCGCGGTTGAGCCGGGCGGCACGTGTCGGAAGTGCGGCATATGACTGGCGGCGCTATGCCGATGCAGCGATCGACATCTACGCGGCGTTGCGGCGCCAGCCTGCGCTGCTGGCCTGCGACATCGACAACACGCTGACCGGGTCGGTCGATGGCGCGGCGGCGTTCGCACGCTGGCGGCATGGCAGCAGCCTGCCGTTCGTGGTCGCGACGGGGCGCAGCTTCGCCGAGGCGCGCGCGGTGCTGGCGCAGTGGCATTTGCCCGAGCCGGACGCGTTCATCGTCGACGTCGGGACGCGGATCCTCCGTCCGGCGGCACATGGCGAGTGGCAGTGCTGCGCCGCGTTCACTACCGCGCTTGATCAGGACTGGGACCGGGCGGCGGTACGTGCGGCGATCGCCCCGCTCGGCATCTGCGCCCAGCCGGTCGTTACCGAGGGCGCGCACAAGCTCAGCTTCTTTGGCGACGCCGCCGACGTCGCAGCGATCCGCACGGCTCTGGCGCAGGCGGGGCTTGCAGCGCGGGTCGTGTTCTCGCACGGTCGGCTGATCGACGTGCTGTCCCCCGGCGGCGGCAAGGCGGCGGCGATCGCGGCCTATGCGGCCGGGTTGGGGCTGACGCTCGACGACTGCATTGCAGCGGGCGACAGCGGCAATGACCTCGACATGCTCGACGCGTGCGGGTTCGCGATTGTTGTTGCCAATGCGAGTGATGAACTGGCGACACTTGCCGCGCGTCCCGGGCTGCATCGCGCCACGCGCAACCATGCCGCCGGGGTGATCGAGGGGCTGGCGCGGCTCGGATTGACCACGCCGGCCGTGCAAGTCGCGGCATGACGCGTCCGTTCGGCTATTTCGTCCACCATCAGGGTCGCGGGCATGCGGAACGCTGTGCCGCGATCCTGCAGGCGCTGCCGCCGTCGCGTCCCGTGACGATCTTCTGCGCGCGCGACGACATCTTCCCCGCGCTGCCGGCGCAGGCGCGGATCGTGATGATCCCGTCGCTGTTCGAGCCGACCGGGGCGGAGGTGGCGATGGACTGGGTCGCGACGCCCGCGACGCTGCACTGCGCGCCGCTCGGCTGGCCGGGGATCCGAAGCGCGATGGCGACGATCGCCGACTGGTTCGCGCAAGCGGACCCGGCGCTGATGATCTGCGACGTGTCGGCGGAGATCGCGCAACTGGCGCGGATCTGCAGCGTCCCGCACGTCAAGGTGCTGCAGCATGGCGACCGCGGCGATGCCGGGCACCGCGCGGCCTATGACGGCGCCGCCGGGCTGCTCGCCGCGTTCCACCGCGATCTCGCCCAGCCCGACTGGGACGCGGCGATGATCGAAAAGACCTGTTTCGCGGGCGGGCTCGGCGTCGATACGCAGGGCCCCGACCGGAGCGCGGCGCGGGAGCGGCTGGGGATCGGCG
>NZ_JRVI01000048.1:0-15304 GCF_000783375.1 Sphingomonas sp. Ant20 | reverse complement strand
GGCGGCGCACCCGCGCCGCGCAGCAGATCGCCGTAAACCTCGGTCAGCGCCCCGAACGCGCCCGCGACGATCCCGCCGGTCAGGACGAAGGCGGCGATCGCGCCGCCGCTGATCCGCCCGGCGGCGACGTCGACCGCGCCTTCCCACAGCACCAGCGTGATCGAGCCGAACAGCAGACCGATGACGATCGCGGTCATGATCGCGCGCAACAGGATCCGCGCACGCGCCGCGGCAAAGGTCGCGCGCACCGCGTCACCGAAGCGGGTCGCCTCGCGGTCTTCCTGCCCGAACGCCTGCACGACCTTCATCGCGCCGAGCGTCTCGGTGGCGATCGAGCCGACATCGGCGACGCGGTCCTGCGAGGTGCGCGAATAATTGCGGACGCGCTTGCCGAGCAGCGCGATCGGCAGGACGATCAGGGGGATGCCGATCATCAGCAGACCGGCGAGCTTGGGCGAGATCGCGAACAGATAGATCAGCCCGCCGACCCCGGTGAAGGTGTTGCGCAGCGCGATCGAGACGGTGCTGCCGACGACCTGGTCGATCAGCGCAGTGTCCGAGGTCAGCCGCGAGGCGATCTCCGACGGGCGATTTTCCTCGAAGAAGCGCGGCGTCAGGGTGAGCAGGTGACGCTGGACCGTGGTGCGGATGTCCGCGACGACCCGTTCGCCAAGCCACGACACATAATAGAAGCGCACCGCGGTCGCGACCGCGAGCACGACGACGATCATGAGCAGATAGTGGAACGAGGTCCCGACCGATCCGCTCGCGCCCGGGCCGAAGCCGCGGTCGATCACGCGCTTGAAGCCGTAGGGTATGCCGATCGTCGCGGCCGAGGTGGTTACCAGCGCGAGTCCCGCAAAGGTGATCTGGCGCGGGTAGTTCGCGGCGTGTCGCCACACCATTGCAAGGTCGCCGATCCGGCGGGGCGTCTTTTCGTCGAGTATCGGCTTGGCCATGGCGGATCGCCTAGCAGCGGCGGGGGTCACGCTCAACGGCAACCGCATGACGGCCGGGTCGTTGAACAAACGGGACGTGCGCGGCCGAGCGGGACAGAAACGCGTGCGCATCCGATCAATGCCCCGTTGCGCGACGGCATAATTGCGTTACGGAAATGTTAACCCCTATCGGGGTAGAGGATACCGAATGCTCTACGATGCCTATGAATTCCAGCGGTCGATGATGGCAGGCGCCAGCAGAATGGCCAGTTTCGGGGCGGGAATGCTGAACAATCCAGCAAACCCATTCGCCTATTTGGGCGGCGGCGCGGTCGTCGGATCGGCGCTGGAGGTGTTCGCGCACGTCAATGCGACTCGCGGAAAGCCGGCGTTCGGCCTCGACCACACGATCATCGACGGACGCGAAGTCGCGGTCCGCGAGGAGATCGTGCTGCGCAAGGATTTCGGCCAGCTCAAGCGGTTCGTGCGGGAGGGCGTCGAGGGCGGACCCAAGATGCTGATCGTCGCGCCGATGTCGGGGCATTATGCGACTCTGCTGCGCGGCACGGTCGAGCGGATGCTGCCGTTCGCCGATGTGTACATCACCGACTGGCGCGACGCGCGCAGCGTTCCGCTGTCCGCCGGACGGTTCGATCTCGACGATTATATCGATTACGTGATCGCGTTCCTCGAGGCGATCGGCGCGAACGAGGGGCAGGGCGGCACGCATATGCTGGCGGTCTGCCAGCCGTCGGTGCCCTGCTATGCCGCGGCGGCGCTGATGAGCGCGGACGGCAATCCGTGCCGGCCGAAGACGCTGACGCTGATGGGCGGGCCGGTCGATACGCGCGAGGCGCCGACCGCGGTCAACACGCTGGCGACCGAGCGTCCGCATACGTGGTTCGAACAGAATGTCATCGCGACGGTGCCGGCCAATTATCCGGCGCGGGGCGCAAGGTCTATCCGGGCTTCCTGCAGCTGGCCGGCTTCATGTCGATGAACCTCGGCAACCACATGGTCTCGCACTGGGAGATGTATAAGCATCTCGTCCAGGGCGACGGCGAGAGCGCGATGGCGAGCAAGGGGTTCTACGAGGAATATCGCTCGGTCTGCGACATGACCGCCGAATTCTATCTGCAGACGATCGACGTGGTGTTCCAGTCCCACGCGCTGCCGCGTGGCCTGCTGACGCACCGTGGACGGCCGGTCGATCCGGCGGCGATCACCGATATCGGCCTGTTGGCGATCGAGGGTGAACGCGACGATATTTCGGGGCTGGGGCAGACCAAGGCGGCGCTGTCGCTGGCGACCGCTCTTCCCGAGGCAAAGAAGCGGTATCTGATCGCCGAGGGGGCCGGCCATTACGGGATCTTCAACGGATCGCGCTGGCGCAACACGATCGCGCCGGTGGTCGAGGAGTTCATCACCGCGAACGGATAAGGATCCGCCAGTATAAAGGTCGATCGCGACCGCCGGTGCTATAACCTGCGGTCGCGATCGGTAGTTGGGTCAGCCGACCGAGTCGACGACCGCGTGGCTGCTCGACTCGCTCGACGTGATCGTGCCGCCGAACAGCATCTTGACGCGTCCGGTCAGCGAGATGTCGGTTTCCCAGAGTTCCGCGCTGTTGATGTCGAAGCGCAGCAGCGTGAGGTTGGGGTCTTCCTTGCCGCCCGGAAACCAGGCCTCGACCTGGTTGTTCCACAGCTTGTCGATCTGCGTGCGGTCGTTCATCTGCGAGACGGTGCCGGCCATGCACGCGAAGAAATCATGCCCCTTGCCGACGAACTGCGCCATTGCCGCGCCGCCCTTGGCGATGCGGTTGTCGCGACCGGCGAAGAAGAACAGCACGTTGGGCTGATCGTCGTCGAGCTGCGCGGTCATCGGCTCGGAATGCTGGCCGTCGTCGAGGCCGATCATCACGAACGGGCTGGACTTCAGCTTGTCGAGGAAGGTGTTCGCGACTTCCTGCGGGGTATCCTTGTCGGCCATCGTCGTTCTCCTATTGGCTTGGATTGCCACAGAGAACGGGCGGGGCGGAGGATGGTTGCCACCGCCGCCCCGCGAGCATCACAGGACTTCGAACAGGCCCGCCGCGCCCATGCCGCCGCCGACGCACATCGTCACGACGACATGCTTTGCGCCGCGGCGCTTGCCCTCGATCAGCGCATGGCCGGTCGCGCGTGCGCCGGTCATGCCGTAGGGATGACCGATCGAGATCGCGCCGCCGCTGACGTTGAGCAGCTCGTCGGGAATGCCGAGCGTGTCACGGCAATAGAGGACCTGGACCGCGAACGCCTCGTTCAGCTCCCACAGGCCGATATCGTCCATCTTGAGGCCGAAGCGCTTGAGCAGCTTGGGGATCGCGACGACCGGGCCGATCCCCATCTCGTCGGGTTCGGTGCCGCCGACCGCCATGCCGATATAGCGGCCGAGCGGCTGGAGCCCGCGCTGCGACGCGATCTTCTCCTCCATCAGCACCGAGGCGGACGACCCGTCGGACAGCTGGCTGGCATTGCCCGCGGTGATCGTCATGTCGGGGCCCATCACGGGTTTCAGCGACTGGAGGCCCTCGAGCGTCGTGTCGGCGCGATTGCCCTCGTCGCGGGCGATCGTCACCTCCTTGTAGGTGACGTCCTTGGTCTCCTTGTTGACGATCGCCATGTTCGCGGTGACGGGGACGATCTCGGCGTCGTAATAGCCCGCGCCTGCCGCGGCGGCGGTGCGCTGCTGCGACTGGAGCGCATAGGCGTCCATCGCGTCGCGCGTGATGCCGTAGCGCTTGGCGACGACCTCGGCGGTCTGGAGCATCGGCATATAGACGTCGCGGTGCATCGCGAGCAGTTCGGGATCGGGGGCGACGCGCATCTGCGGCGTCTGGACGAGGCTGATGCTCTCGACCCCGCCGCCGATGGTGATGTCCATCTGGTCGGTGATGATCTGCTTGGCGGCGGTAGCGATCGCCATCAGCCCGCTGGCGCACTGACGGTCGAGCGACATGCCGCTGACCGTCGTCGGCAGCCCGGCGCGGAGCAGCGAGGTGCGCGCGATGTTGCCCGCCTGATGCCCCTGCTGGAGCGCGCAGCCGAAGACGACGTCGTCGACTTCGCCCCCGTCGATGCCAGCGCGCTCGACCGCGGCCTTGATCGAATGCGAGGCGAGCGTCGGCGCGGGGGTGTTGTTGAACGCGCCGCGATAGGCGCGACCGATCGGGGTACGGGCGGTGGAAACGATGACGGCTGAACGCATGATGCTATCCTTTTTTCTGAAGTCCCCTCCCGCAAGCGGGAGGGGAGCGGTATCAAACGAAAACCTGGCTGATCCATTCGGCGATCAGGGCGGGCTTGTCCTGGCCCTCGATCTCGACCGCGAAGCTGTTGGTCTGCTGCCATTGGCCGGGGCGCTTCTCGTCGAACGACAGCAGCTTGAAGCGGCCGCGGACCTTCGATCCCGACCGGACGGGCGTGAGGAAGCGGACCGAATTGCCGCCGTAATTGACGCCCATCTTCGCGCCCTCGATGGTCGGCGCGTCGGGGATCTTCGACGACAGGAGCGGCATCAGCGAGAGCGTGAGGAAGCCGTGCGCGATCGTCCCGCCGAACGGGGTCTGGGCCGCGCGGGCGGGATCGATATGGATGAACTGATGGTCGCCGGTGGCGTCGGCGAACTTGTCGATCATGCCTTGCGTGACCTCGACCCAGTCGGACAGCGTCTCGGTGCCGACGCGGTTCTGCATCTCGGCGGTGGTGATCGTCGCCACGGCATTCCCCTCCTAGCCTGTTTGGCGCTAAGCGCAGCGACGTCTCTAGGCGTACAGGCTGGCCGACCGCAAGCCTCACCCAACCGGAAGCTGGAAAATGTCGACTGCCGTAACGTCCAATGCCCGCAACTCCATGGCGAAGCTGTACCGCGCAAGCGAACCCGATGTTCTAAAACCGCTGCTGGAGCGTGCCGCGCTCGATTCGGATTCGCGTGAGCGGGTGATGGGTCATGCGCTTGGCCTGCTCGCCGACCTGCGCGCGGCGCAGAGCAAGGGCTGGGTGAACCAGTTCCTCCAGGAATATCGGCTGAATTCGTCGGAAGGGGTCGCGTTGCTCTCGCTGGCAGAGGCGTTCCTGCGCGTGCCCGATCCCGAGACCGCGGACCTGCTGATCGCGGACAAATTGGGCGATGCCGACTGGCGCGCGCATGCGGGCAAGTCGAATTCGAAGCTCGTCAATTCGGCGACCTGGGGGCTGGTGGTCGGCCGCGTGCTGGTTGGCGAGGGCGCGACCGGGCCGCTGCGCCGGCTGATCAGCCGGGCTGGCGAGCCGTTCGTGCGCCAGGCGGTCGGCGCGGCGATGAAGATGATGGGCGAGATCTTCGTGATGGGCCGGACCATCGACGAGGCGATGAAGCGGATGCGGCGCCCTGAGAACAAGGGCTTCACCGCGAGCTTCGACATGCTCGGCGAGGCGGCGCGGACGCATGCCGATGCGCAGCGCTATTTCCAGGCCTATGTCGGTGCGGTCGATGCGGTCGGGCGCGATCCCGCGGCGGGGCATTCGATCTCGGTCAAGCTGTCGGCGCTCCACCCGCGCTATGAGGTCGCGCGGTGGAGCGAGTGCGTGCCCGCGCTGACCGAGATGCTCGAGGCGCTGGCGGTGCAGGCGGCGTCGAAGGGGATCGCGCTGACCGTCGATGCGGAGGAGTCCGAGCGGCTCGAGATGAGCCTTGACATCATCGGCACGGTCGCCGGGCTGCCGTTGCTGAAGGGCTGGGACGGGTTCGGCATGGCGGTGCAGGCGTATGGCAAGCGCGCGCGGCCGGTGATCGCATGGGCGAACGGGCTCGACCGGATCATGAACGTGCGGCTGGTCAAGGGCGCGTACTGGGACAGCGAGATCAAGCGGACGCAGGTCGAGGGGCTGGCGGACTATCCGCTGTTCACGCGCAAGGCGGCGACCGACGTGTCGTATCTGGCGGTCGCCAAGGACATGCTGGCGGCGGAGAATATCCGGCCGGCGTTCGCGAGCCACAATGCGCTGACGGTCGCGACGATCATGGAATGGGCGGGCAACAGCCGCGATTTCGAGTTCCAGCGGCTGCACGGCATGGGCGACGGGCTGTACGAGCGGCTGGTGCAGGAGAATGGCTATCATTGCCGCGTCTATGCGCCGGTCGGCGGGCACCGCGACCTGCTGGCGTATCTGGTCCGGCGGCTGCTGGAAAATGGGGCGAATTCGAGCTTCGTGCATCAACTGGCGGACGAGCGGCTGACCGAGCGGGAGATCCTCGCGGATCCGGTGGCGAAGATCGCCGCGGTCGGGGGCAAGCGTCATCCGAGCATTCCGTTGCCGGTCGATCTGTTCGGGGCGGGCGGGCACCGGAATTCGGCGGGGCTCGATTTGAGTGACGTGGATACGCTGGCGGCGACTGTTAAGGTGGTGAATGCGCCGGTCGCTGCGTCAGGCCGCCACGCCGCGAAGGCCGGGGCCCAGTTGGGGGCGGTGATGTGACGGAGGACGGCGCGTCGTCACCGCAGCCTTCCCAACTGGACCCCGGCCTTCGCCGGGGGGGGAGCAGACGGGTTGGGCGGGGATCAGGTCACGGCCGCCATCACCCGCGCGCATGCGGCGTTCCCGGGCTGGTCGCGGTCGCCCGTCGAGGAGCGCGCGGCGTGTCTCGATCGGCTGGCGACCTGCTCGAAAAGCATCGCGACGAGCTGATGGCGATCTGTGTGCAGGAGGCGTTCAAGACGATCCCCGACGCGATCGGTGAGGTGCGCGAGGCGGTGGATTTCTGTCGTTATTATGCGCAGCAGGCGCGCGCGAAGCTGCAGCCGATCGAGCTGCCGGGGCCGACGGGCGAGCGCAACATGCTGCATATCGAGGGGCGCGGGGTCTGGGCGACGATCGCGCCGTGGAACTTCCCGCTGGCGATCTTCCTGGGGCAGACGGTGGCGGCGCTCGTCACGGGCAATGCGGTGGTGGCCAAGCCCGCGCCTCAGACGCCGCGGATCGCCGCGCGGGCAGTCGAGCTCGCGCATGAGGCGGGCGTGCCGGCCGACGTGCTGGTCCTGGTCACGGGCGGGCCGGAGGTCGGCGCGACGCTGACCGCGGACGCCCGCATTCAGGGCGTCGCGTTCACCGGCTCGACCGCGACCGCGCGCAAGATCGCACGCGCGCTGCTCGAGGACGACAGCCGGCCGATCGTGCCGCTGATCGCGGAGACGGGCGGGATCAACGCGATGATCGTCGATTCGACCGCGCTGCCCGAACAGGTGGTGGCGGACGTGATCGCCTCGTCCTTCCGCTCGGCGGGGCAGCGTTGCTCGGCGCTGCGGCTGCTGCTGGTGCAGGAGGATATCGCGGACGGCGTGATCGAGATGCTGTCGGGCGCGATGGACACGCTGAGGATCGGCCGTGCGGGCGATCCGGCGACCGATGTCGGTCCGGTGATCGACCAGGCCGCCTATGACCGGCTGATGGCGTATCGCGCGCGGGTGGCGGCGAAGACCGTCAAGACGCTCGACGTGCCCGCAGACGGCCTGTTCGTGCCGCCGACTTTGGTGCGGATCGGCGCGATCGAGGATCTGAACGAGGAGTGGTTCGGGCCGATCCTCCACGTCGCGACGTGGGAGGCGGGCAAGCTCAGCGAGACGATCGCGCGGGTCAACGCCAAGGGCTACGGCCTGACGATGGGGCTGCACAGCCGGATCGCGCGCGCGGCCGAGGTGATCGAGGCCGAGGCGGCGGTGGGGAACCTGTACATCAACCGGTCGATGATCGGTGCGGTGGTCGGATCGCAGCCGTTCGGCGGCGAGGGGCTGTCGGGGACCGGGCCGAAGGCGGGCGGGCCGCGCTATCTCTACCGCTTCTGTGCGGAGCGGGCGGTGTCGGTGGATACGACGTCGGCGGGCGGGAATGCGACGTTGCTGTCGCTGGACGAGGGCGGGATCTGAGGGGGGCTTTTTGGCCTATTTACCTTCGCCTCGTCATCCCCGCGTAGGCGGGGATCCATACTGGCTGGCGGTGAGGGGTATTTCGATCCGTTGAGTATATGGATCCCCGCCGTCGCGGGGATGACGGAGGGGGGTGGGCTTTATCTCGTATGAGACGTGCCGCGCTTCCTTCGTCCTCCCCGGCGGAGGCCGGGGCCCAGTTGGGGGACGGGACTGGCGAGGGCGGCATGTCGTTACTGCGGCCTTCCCAACTGGGCCCCGGCCTTCGCCGGGGAGGTGTGGTGGTTGGTGTGGCGAGTCTCGTCAGAGCCGGGGACCTCGTCAGGTGGATGGTGTATTCGCGCGCGACTGTTGCACCTCCGGGAATGGCATCACCATCGACCCGTCCGGGGCGGCGGTGAGGTTGACCTGGGTGGGGAAGGCGATCTCGATCTTCTCGTCGTTGAACCGCTGGAGGATCGCGATGCCGACGGCGGTGCGGCCGTTGTAGAAGCTGGCGTAATCCGGGCCGTCACTGTCGAACTGGACCTCGAAATCGAGGCTCGATGCGCCGAAGCCGGTGAAGCCGGCGCGGACGAAGATCTTGCCCTGCGCCTCGACCACGTCCTTCAGCATGTCGGGGATGCGCGCGCAGATTTCGGCGGGGGTGAAATAGGTGACGCCGATGATGAATTTCGCGCGGCGATGGTTGCGCTGCGTGTTGTTGAGGATCTCCTTGTTGAGGAGGTTCTTGTTCGAGATCACGCGCTCCTCGCCGTCGATGCCGCGGATGCGCGTCGATTTCAGGCCGATCGCCTCGACGCTGCCCGAGGCGGTGTCGTAGCTGATCGAATCGCCGCGGCGGAACGGGCGGTCGAAGATGATCGCGAGCGCGGCGAACAGGTCGGCAAAGATGCCCTGCGCGGCCAGACCGATCGCGATGCCGCCGACGCCGAGGCCCGCGACGAGGCCGGTCACGTTGACGCCGAGATTGTCGAGCACGACGACCATCGCGACCGCGAACACGACGAAGGTGACGAGCAGGCGGATCAGCCCCATCGCCGAGAGCAGCGCCTCACCCGAATAATGTTCGGACTGGGTGCGGTGCTCGATCGCGCCGAGGATGATCTCGCGCACCCAGACCGCGACCTGAAACACCGCGGCGACGGTGAAGAGGAAGTTGACCGTGGTCGCGACCTCGCCCGGTGCGGCGGAATAGCCGTCGACGAGCTTGGCGGCGAGCATGACGATGAAGAAGTTGCTGGTCCGCGAGACCGCCTTGCCGACGACGATCCCCCAGCCGTTGAGCGCGCGCGGGCGTTCGCACAGCCGGCTGCCGAAACGCCGCGCGGTATGCAGCGCGAGGACGATCAGCGCGCCGGCGCCGAACGCGATCAGGATCTGCAGCCAATAGGCCTGGACCCAGGCGAGGCTGGCGGTGACGAAGCCCTGCGCCTGGCTGCCGACATCGCTCGCGTTGAAGATGGGGGCTTTGGCGACGCTGTTCGTATTGGACATCTGGATACTCGTCAGGCCGCGACGGCGATGGTCGCGGGGGTGCCGGCTTCGAGGAAGGCGATCAGGCCGCATTCCTCCCGGCTGAGATAGCGCTTGGCGCGCGGGAGGCGGAGCGCCTTTCGGAAGGTCGACTGGCCCTGTTTGACGAGGTCGATCAGGGCGGGGTGGACATAGCTTTTCCGCGCGATGGCCTGCGTGTTGCCGAGCCGCGCGACGACCGGCTCGAGCATCGCCTTCAGGCTGAGATCGCGCTCGGCCGAGGCGAGCGCCTCGAACGCGGCGACGCTGGCGGCCCAGGTGCGGAAGTGCTTGGCGGTGAAGTCGGTGCCGGTGACCGCCTGGATATAGGCGTTGACGTCGCTCGACGTGACGGGATGCGCGGCACCGTCATCGTCGAGCCAGGCGAAGAGATGCTGTTCGTCGAGGTCCTGGCATTTCTTCACGAAGCTGCTGAGCGAGCGATCGGTGATCCGGAGCGTGCGCATCTTGCCCGACTTGCCCTTATATTCGAGCCGGAGCGTGGCGCCCTTCACCGCGCCGTGGCGCTTGCGGAGCGTCGTCGCGCCGAAACTTTCGTTCGCGGCGGCATAGGCCTCGTTCCCGATGCGGATATGCCCGCCGTCGAGCAGGCGGAGGACCGCGGCGACCGCACGGTCGCGGCTGAGCGAGCGTTTGCGCAGATCGGCCTCGACCGCCTTGCGCAGCTTCGGGAGAGCGAGACCGAAATCGGCGCAGCGCTCATATTTCGCAGCGTCCTGCGCTTCGCGGAAGCCGGCGTGATAGCGATATTGCTTGCGGCCCTTCTCGTCCCAGCCGACCGCCTGGATGTGACCATTGGGCTTGGGGCAGAACCAGGCGTTGCTGTAGGCGGGGGGCAGGCCGACCGCGTTGAGCCGGTCGATCTCGTCACGGTCGGTGATGCGGGTGCCGGACGCATCCCAATAGCCCCAGCCGGCGCGCATCTTGCGGCGGGAAATGCCCGGCTTGCTGTCATCTGAATATACGAGTCTGCTGGGCAATGCGTCGTTCCTTCCGGCCGACATTCGAAATGTTCGGGCGGGCGCATCGTTCCGGAACGACCGGCGCGGCGCGGGGTTGAGGGGGCACGGGATTTCACTGGAGACATGACATGGCCGATCTTTCCCAGGCACGCATTCTGATCCTCGCCACCGACGGTTTCGAGACCGTCGAGCTGTTCGAACCCAAGAAGGCGCTCGAGGCGGTGGGCGCGAAGGTGACGCTCGCGTCGATCAAGACCGACCCGATCCAGGGCATGAAGGGCGACATCAACAAGGCGGAGACGATCACCCCCGAGCTGACGCTCGACGAGGTTGATACCGACGATTACGACGCGCTGGTGCTGCCCGGCGGCGTCGCCAACCCGGACGCGATGCGCGTCCAGGAGCGCGCGATCGAGATCATCACCGAGTTCATGGAGGACGGCAAGATCGTCGCGGCTATCTGCCATGCGCCCTGGCTGCTGGCCGAGGCGGACGTGATCGACGGGCGCCGGCTGACGAGCTTTCCGTCGATCCGCACCGATCTGGAGAATGCCGGCGCGGACGTGGTCGATGAGGAGGTCGTGGTCGACGACAATCTGATCACCAGCCGCAAGCCCGACGACATCCCCGCGTTCAACAAGGCGATCATCGCCGCGCTTGAGGAAGAGCTGGCGGACGAGCCGGTCGACTGACGCTCGACGGCCAGACACGAAGAGATACCGGGGGTCAGCGTGTTTGCTGGCCCCTTTTTGCTGCTTGTCCGAAGCGGTTGATCCAGGCCTGCGCGGGCCGCTCGACGCCGTGGTACAGCGCGAGGGAGGCGAGCAGGATCGCGATGAGAAGCGCGCCGATCAGGAACGGCGGGACCGCGACCGCGCTGGCGACGAACGCCATCTTGAACGCGGTCCAGAGCAATGAATGGCTGAGATAGGTCGCAAAGCTGATCTCGCCGAGCCGGTGCAGCGGCCATGAGGCGAGCGGGTTGCGGCGCCGGCTCGAGGTCAGCGCGAGCGCGAGCAGCAGCGCCGCGAGTGCGGCCGGCACCGCGACGATCTCGTTCAGAAGGCCGCTAGCAAAGCTCGCAAAGCCCAGGCCGCTGACACACACTGCCGCGATGAGTGCGCGCCGGGGCTGCTCGCGGTGGCGTAGCCACAAAGCTGCGACCGCTGTGCCTGCGCCGAATTCGGTGACGCAGCGCAGGATGCCGAACCAGGGGATCGCCTGGCCGAGCGTCGCCATGCCGTTCGATCGCATCACGTAAGCGAGCAAGCCCAGCGCGACGGCGATCGCTGCGATCAGGCCCGGTGTCGGGACGCGTCGCCAGTCGATGACGAGCGGCAGCAGCGGGAAGACGAGATAGGCGAACATCTCGCTGGAGATCGACCAGGCGGGATCATTCCAGTCGAGCGCGGTGATGCCTAACCAGTCGCGCGTCATCGGCCAGTTCTGGAGCAGGAGGATATGCACCGGCAAGCGGTCGAGCGGGAAGCGCGGGTCAGGGGGGCGTCCGGTCAGCGCCAGCGCGGCGACGATCAGCAGCGCGAAGCCGAGCATGACGAGGTGGAGCGGCCAGATCCGCGCGACCCGGCGGCGCAGGAAGCCGGGGATGGCGCGCCAGCGCTGCACGGCGATCCGGTTGGCATAGCTCAGCCAGATCACGAAGCCCGAGAGAAGGAAGAAGAAGTCGACCGCGAGATAGCCCTTGGCGAGAAACCGCTGCACGCCGTCGGACACGCCGAGCGCGGCGCGGAGATGGAACAGCACGACGAACCAGGCGGCGACGCCGCGCGCGCCGGTCAGCGCCCTCAGTTCGCTCATGCGGGCAGGGGCGTGCGCGCGGGACGACGCATCGGCCGGAAGCTCGCCTCGCGGCGCTTGCGCCCGAGATAGGTGTCGAGCCCGATCTGTGCGCCGATCAGCATGTAGATGAACGGCTGGAACGCGATGGCGATGAACGCCGCGCCGAGCAGATAGACGAGATGGCCGGTCTGCAATGCGGCGGCGAGCGGGCCGGCCCAGGCGAACTGCCCTTCCGGATCGCGGTAGCGGCGGCGCAATATCTCCATCCGGACGAGGCCGCCGAGATTAAGGACCAGCCATAGCGCGAGACCGAAATAGCCCTGTTCGCCGAGCATCTCGAAATAGGCGCTGTGATAGGCGCGCGCCTTGTCTTCCTCGACACGACCCGGCGTCGCAGCACCGGTGCCGGCGAGGTCGTAGCGGATGCGGTTGCCGCGATAGGCCTCGAACCCACCGCCGAACGGATGCGATTTGGCATAGTCGATCGTCCACTGCCACACCGCGATCCGGGTCGAGGCGGATTCGTCGGCCTGGTAGGTCTTGATCGTGTTCATGCGGTCGGTGAAGGTCGAGGGCAGGAAGGGGATGGCGATCAGCCCGAGTGCGGTCAGCCCCGCCAGATACAGCGCCTTGCGTCTGACGACGCGGAGCGACAGGACCGCGAGCAGCGCGATGCAGAGCAGACCGGTGCGCGTCGAGGTGCCGACCGGGATCAGCAGGCAGGCGAAGACGAGCGCGACGCAGAAGCCGCGGACGCGCCAGTCGGGTTTGAAGATCGTCCCGTAGCGCATGAACCAGATAATGATCGGGATGATCGCAACCGCGACCGCGCTGATCGTGCTGCCTTCGTAGAGCCCCGAATTATTGTCGACCATCAGGTTCAGCTGACCATAGCCGCCGCCGCCGCTGGCGATCGTCTTGATCCCGCCGACGATGATGATCGAGGCCGCCGACAGGATCATGAACAGCAGCAGCGCCTCGATCCGGAGCCGGGTGCGCAGCGTCAGTGGCAGGAAGGCGGCAAAGGCGAGCGCCTTCCAGACCCAGTCCCATTTGTCCTTCGCCTCGATCGGGAAGTCCGCGGCAAGCGTGGTCGCCCAGCAATAGAGCAGCAGCACGACGATCAGCAGCTGACGCGGCGCGACGCGGGTGTCGCGCTTGTCGTCCGCGATCAGCCAGCCGCCGACCGCCAGCGCGACCGCGATCAGCGAGATGGGGACGGTGTTGAGCAGCAGATAGGTCAGCCGCTGCGGCGAGACGATGTCGATATAGACATAGGCGAGGACGAGCAGGAACGGACGCCGGAACCCGAGCGCGAAGATCGCAGCCAGAAAGCCGATGAAGGCGAGATCACGCACGCGGGCGGCGTCCGGTACCGCGTGCCGCCGGGCGGTCACCGGCGGGCGGGCTGCCACCCTCACGATCGTTGCCGGCTTCCGGCTCGGAATCGAGATCGGGGCGGCGGAGCAGCAGGATCGCGGCGATCATCATCAGGCCGTGCGTCAGGCCCAGCGCGAAATTGTCGATCATCGGCCCGCCTTTCCGTGTCTGCGCGGTCCCGTTGCCGCCTGTGTCCGTCGCCGCGGCATAGGCCATGGCGGTTGACGCGCCGTTAAGCGCTGTCATGGCAACACGCTACTCACGATGCGCATTCTTCATATCCTCGACCACGGCCTGCCCCTGCAGAGCGGCTATACCTTTCGCACGCGGGCGATCCTCAAGGCGCAGGAGGCGCGCGGCTGGACGGTCGCGGCGGTGACCGGGCAGCGTCATGGGTCGGCCGCCGCCGCGGTGGAGTCGGTCGACGGGCTGACCTTTCACCGGACGCCGGCGACGCGCCGGTCGGGGCCGCTGGGGGAGATTGCCGGGATCCGCGCCTTTGCCCGGCGGATCGAGGCGGCGGTCGACGCCTTTCGCCCCGACATCCTGCACGCGCATTCGCCGGTGCTCGATGCGCTGGCGGGGCTGATCGTCGCGCGGCGGCGCAAACTGCCGCTGGTCTACGAGATCCGGGCGTCTGGGAGGATGCCGCGGTCGGTAACGGCACCGGGGCCGAGGGATCGCTCGCCTATCGGACGACGCGCGCGCTCGAGACCTGGGCGGTCGGCCGTGCGGACGGCGTCGCGGTGATCTGCGAGGGACTGCGCGACGACCTGATCGCGCGCGGGATCGACGGGGGCAAGATCATGGTGTCGCCCAACGGCGTCGACCTGACGCTGTTCGGGGCGGCGCCGCCGCGCGACGACGCGCTGGCGACGACGCTGGGGCTCGACGGCAAGGATGTGGTCGGCTTCATCGGCAGCTTCTATGATTATGAGGGACTGGACGACCTGATCGCGGCGATGCCCGCGCTGGCCGCGGCACGGCCGGACGCGCGGCTGCTGCTGGTCGGGGGCGGGCCGATGGCGGATGCGCTGGCGGCGCAGGCTGCGGCCTCGCCGGTCGCGGACGCGATCCATTTCGTCGGCCGGGTGCCGCATGCGGAGGTCGAGCGCTATTACGGGCTGATCGACATCCTCGCCTATCCGCGCAAGCGGATGCGGCTGACCGATCTGGTGACGCCGCTCAAGCCGCTCGAGGCGATGGCGCAGGGGCGGATGGTGGCCGCGTCGGACGTCGGCGGACACCGCGAGTTGATTCGTGACGGGGATACGGGCACGCTGTTCCCACCCGACGATCCGCCAGCGATCGCGGCGGCACTGGCGGGGATGTTCGACGATCGCGCGGACTGGCCGTCGCGCCGCCAGCGCGCGCGGGCGTTCGTCGAGCGCGACCGTAACTGGTCGTCAAACATTTTGCGTTACGAACCGCTTTACCATCGGCTGATACAGGCCGAATGACGGACCATGGCATGACCGAATTCCATCGACAGTCCCCGATCCGCCACCTTCCCGTCGCCGCAGCATTGCTCGTCGCGGTCGCCGCGATGATTGGCTTCGTCGCGATGCCGGGGACGATGCTCGAGGAACTGGTCTGGCGGACCGGCGTCGCCGCGCTGATCCCCGCCGCACAGCCGCCGCTGGGGACGACCGCGCGCATCGTCCTCGCGCTCGCCACCGCGGTCATCGGCGCGGCGGTGACCTGGTCGGCGCTGTTCCTGCTGGTGGGGCCGGGGGGTCTGCTGG
>NZ_JRVI01000047.1:0-7041 GCF_000783375.1 Sphingomonas sp. Ant20 | reverse complement strand
CGGCTGCACGATCCCGCGATCGGGCTCGACTTCGAGGTTGGCGGTCTGGCGCAGGCGCTCGCCCGCGAAGCCGATTTCCCCGCCGACATCGTGCTGTGCCACGACCAGGACGGCGGCATCGCGCGGCTGCTGGCGGCCGCCGGCACCCTCGTGATCGGCGATCCCGTCGCGACGCGCGTGCGGAGGCAGGCGGCATGACGCGGCGCGACCTGCAATGGAAGGCGGGCGGCTTCGCGCTGATGGCCGTCTCCTGTGCGCTGTGCATGGCGGTCGACGGATCGCCGCTGATGCTCCTCTTCTTCCCGCTCGCGCTGCTCGGGTTGCCGCTGATGATCCACGGCAAACGCGTCGGGCAGATGGTCCGGGCGGAACGCCGCGGGCACAGCCACACGGTCGACGCCGTCCATGCCGCGCGCCTGCGTCGGCGCGGACGGGGCTGCGACGGCTCCGGCCGCTGACCGCGAAAGCGCCTGTCACGGACATCGTCGACGATCGCGTGTCACGCCGGTGCAACCTGTCGGCACTAACGATCCCGGGTGAACACGCCGTCGCCGCTGTCGCTCGACTGCCGATCTGAACCGGGCATGGTCCGCGGGCGTTTGCGGACCATGCGCTCCTCCTGTGGGTTGCCCCCGATGACCCGATGTCTCCCGTCGTACACTGCTCGGTGCAGGCGCCACCGGTGCCGCGCTGTCCGCGTTTCCCGCGGCGATCGCGCGCGCCGCGGCGATCGCGCCCGATGTGAAGACGGGCTCGATCATGGATGTCGAGCATGTCGTCATCCTGATGCAGGAAAATCGCGGGTTCGATCATTATTTCGGCACGTTGCGCGGCGTCCGCGGCTTTGCCGACCGGTTGCCGATCCCCGTGCCGGCAACGGCTGCGGGCGGGGCGGCGGCGCCGGTCTGGTATCAGCGCGACCGGACGGCACCGGGCGGCGCGCGGACCGTGCTGCCCTTTCATCTCGCCACCCGCACCAATTTCGACCTGATGCGGATGGAGGGTACGCCGCACAGCTGGCCCGATGCGCAGCGTGGCTGGGACGAGGGGCGGATGGCGCACTGGCCCGAGGCGAAGAGCCAGCGCGCGATGGGGCATTACCGGCGCGAGGACCTGCCGTTCCAGTTCGCGCTCGCCGAGGCGTTCACGCTGTGCGACGCGTATCACTGTTCGGTGCAGACGGGGACCAACACCAACCGGCTGTTCCTGTGGAGCGGCACCAACGATCCCGGCGGCACGCTGGGCGGTCCGGCGATCGGCAATTCGCATGACAGTTTCCCGGAGGATGGCGGCGATCCCGAACCCTATCGCTGGACCACGATCGTCGAGCGGTTGCAGGCCAAGGGGGTCGACTGGCGCATCTATCAGGACATGGCGGACAATTTCACCGACAACCCGCTGGTCGGGTTCGCCACCTTCCGCGCGGCGCATCATGCGGCAGGCGACGCGGAACTGCGCGACCGGGGGCTGACGACGCGCGGGCTCGACGCGCTGCGCGCCGACGTGCTGGCCGGGCGACTGCCACAGGTGTCGTATGTCATCGCCACCGCGAAGGGATCCGAGCATCCCGGTCCGTCGAGCCCGGCACAGGGTGCGGCCTATACCGCCGAACTGCTCGACGCGCTCACCGCGGATCCGAAGATCTGGGCGCGGACCGCCTTGTTCGTCATGTTCGACGAGAATGACGGCTTTTTCGATCATGTCCCGCCGCCCGCGCCGCCGTCGCGCGCCGCCGACGGCACGCTGCTCGGCGGATCGACCGTCGATCTGACCGGCAGTTACCATCTCCGCCCGAGCAAGGGCGACGCGCGCTCGACCTCCCCCGCCTACGCGGCCGCGCCTATGGCTTGGGGCCGCGCGTGCCGATGTACGTCGTCTCGCCGTGGAGCCGGGGCGGGTGGGTCAATTCGCAGGTGTTCGACCACAGCTCGGTGATCCGCTTCCTCGAACAGCGGTTCGATGTCCACGAGCCCAACATCACGCCATGGCGCCGCGCGGTCTGTGGCGACCTGACCTCGGCATTCGATTTCACCGCCGCCGACGTCGCGCCCTTCGTGGCGATGCCCGATCCGCGCGCCGATGCCGCACGCGCCGCGGCGATCCCCCGGCAGCCGAGCCCGCAGGCACCGCCGGGCGAGTCCCTCCCGTGGCAGGAACCCGGCATCCGCCGGTCCCGCCCGCTACCCTATGCGCTGCGCGTCGCTGAGACGATGACGGGTGACGCGATCCGGCTGCACTTTGCGGCCGACGGCACGCAGGCCGCGGTCTTCCACGTCTATGACCGCCGGAGCCTGGACCAGCCGCCACGCCGCTTCACGGTCGAGCCCGGGCGCACGCTGGACGGGCAATGGGGGTTCGACGCGGAGGGCCGCTACGACCTCTGGGTGCTAGGCCCGAACGGCTTCCACCGGCATTATGCGGGGCATCGTGACGACCCGGCACTGGTGTCGCGGCTCGTCTGGCACGCGACACCGACCGAATTGGCATTAGTGCTCCCCGCCGGACACCGCGAACACGGGCTGGTCGCGCAGGTCGAGCGCGTCGGGGCGGCGGCGCTCGTGACCGGGCTGGTCGACACGCGCTACCGCTGGCCGCTCCGCAACAGCCATGGCTGGTACGACGTCACGATCACCGCGGCGACCGCGCCGACCTATCGCCGCCGCGTCTCGGGGCGGGTCGATGCGCCCGGGCGGATGACGTGCAGCGATCCGTTCGTCACCGCGGCTCAGAACGCGGGGAGCACCGCGCCCGCATAACGGTCCGCAATGAAGCGCCGCGTCTCGGGGCTTCGCAGCGCGGCGATCAGCTTGACGACGCGCGGATCCTTGTCGCCACCGGGCAGGCCGACGACGAAATTGACATAGGGGCTGTTCTTGTCCTCGATCGCGAGCGCGTCGCGCACCGGGTTCAGCTTCGCGTCGAGCGCATAGTTCGTGTTGATCAGCGCCAGATCGACCTCGCCGAGCGTGCGGGGCAGGGTCGCGCCCTCCAGCTCCTTGAACTTGAGGGTCTTGGGGTTGGTCGCGATGTCGTTGAGGCTCGACAGCGCATTGGTCGGGTTCTTCAGCGTGATCAGCCCGGCCTTCTGCAGCAGCAGCAGCGCGCGGCCGCCGTTGCTCGGCTCGTTCGGGATCGCGACGGTCGCGCCGTTCGGGACCTGCGCGATCGTCTTCCACTTGCGCGAATAGGCGCCCAGCGGCTCGACATGGACGCCCGCATAGGGAACCAGATGCGTGCCGCGCGAAGCGTTGAACTCGTCGAGATAGGGCTTGGTCTCGAAATAGCTGACGTCGATCTGCTTCTGCTCGACCTGGAGGTTGGGCTGCACATAATCGTTGAAGACGCGGATCTTGAGATCGACACCCTGCTTGGCGAGCGCCGGCTTGATCGATTCGAGGATCTCGGCATGCGGCACCGCGGTTGCGGCGACGGTCAGCGCCGTGCCGTCATCCGTCTTGGCGCCACCGCATGCGGCGAGCGCGAGCAGCGAGAGCGAGGCGAGAAGCGTGCGGCGGTTCATGGCATTTCCTAGCCGCGGGTAAAGTGGCGGGCGAGCGCGTCGCCGGCATATTGGATGATCTGGACGAGGACGACCAGCAGGACGACGGTGACGACCATCACATCGGTCTGGAAGCGCTGATAGCCGAACCGGATCGCGAGATCGCCGAGCCCGCCCGCGCCGACCACCCCGGCCATCGCGGTGAACGAGACGAGCGCGACCGCGGTGACGGTGGCGCCCGAGATCAGCCCCGGCATCGCCTCGGGGATCAGCGCGCGCGTCACGATCTGGCGGGTCGTCGCGCCCATTGCCTGCACCGCCTCGATCGTCGTCCGGTCGATCTCCTTCAGCGATCCCTCGACCAGACGTGCGTAGAAGGGCGCGGCCCCCACCACCAGCGGCGGGATCGCCCCCGCGACGCCCAGCGACGTGCCGACCAGCAGCACGGTCAGCGGGATCATCACGATCAGCAGGATGATGAACGGCACCGATCGCAGGATGTTGACGGCGATCCCGAGCGCGCCATTGGCAAGCCGGTTCTCGATCAGCCGACCCTTGCCGGTCAGATACAGCAGGACGCCGAGCGGCAGGCCGAGCAGGATCGTCAGCACCAGCGACCCGCCGAGCATGATGAGCGTGTCGAGGCATGCCTGGCCGATATCGGACCAGTCGACATTTTCGAAGAATGTCATGCCGCGAGCGCCGCCAGCATGCGCCGGGTCGCCGGATGCGCGGCGTGGGCAAAGATGTCGGTGACGGTGCCGGTCTCGACGACCTGGCCGCGTTCCAGCACCGCGACGCGGTCGCAGACGTAGCGGACGACGTCCATCTCGTGCGTGATCAGGACGATCGTCAGCCCGAGGTCGCGGTTGAGGTCGCGCAGCAGCGTCAGCACCGAGCGCGTGGTTTCGGGGTCGAGCGCGCTCGTCGCCTCGTCGCACAGCAGGATGTCGGGGTCGGTGGCGAGCGCGCGGGCGATACCGACGCGCTGCTTCTGCCCGCCCGACAGCTGAGCAGGGTATTTGTCGGCGTGATCGGACAGGCCGACCCGGTCCAGCAAGGCGGCGACCTTGCTCTCGCGGGTCGCTTTCGCGACGCCGGCGAGCACCAGCGGGAAGGCAACGTTCGCCGCGACCGTCCGCGAGGAGAGCAGCCCGAAATTCTGGAAGATCATGCCGATCCGCCGCCGGAGCGCGCGCAGATCCGCCGCCGACAGGCCTGCGACGTCGATCCCGTCGACCTCGACGCGCCCGGACGTCGGCCGTTCGAGCGCATTGATCAGCCGGATCAGCGTCGACTTGCCCGCGCCCGACTGACCGATCACCCCGAACACGCCGCGTGCCGGAATCTCCAGCGACACGCCGTCGAGCGCGGCCGCATCGCTCGCCGGATAGGTTTTGGAAACGTCGCGCAGGCGGATCATGCGGACCCCATGACCTGCACCGCGAACCGCTCCATTTCCTCAGCCTGCGGGCTCATCTGGAGCAAGAGCAGGTCGAGCCCGGCGGCCTCATACTCCGCGATCCGCTCCTTCAGCTGTTCGGGCGTGCCGACCAGATTGGGGCGCAGTCCGCGGTTGGAGACCGAATATTCCTGGATCTTCAGTTCGCGTTCGAGCTGCGTGCCCGACAGCCACTGGTCGAAATTGGCATAGCCTGCGGGCAGTTCGGTGACGCTGGTGATCCGCTCGAGCTCGCGCTTTGCCTCGGCCTCGCTGTCACGGACGATCGCATAGGCGGCCATGCCGTATTGCATCGGTGCGCCGCCCGCGGCTTCGCGTCGCGCCGCCATGTCGGCGATCTTCGGCGCGATCGCGTCGGCCGGGTCGCCGTGCATGACATAGGCGTCGCACTTGGCCGCGATCATCGCCTTCGCCTTCTCGCTCTCGCCGCCGGCATAGACGGTGGGGCGCTTGACGGGCTTGGGCGAACAGATCGCCTGCTCGGTGGTGTAGAACTGCCCAGCAAAGTCGAACCGCTCCTGCGTCCACAACCCGTCGACGACGGAGAGCCATTCGTCGGTCCGCGCATAGCGATCGTCATGCTGGTCGAACTGCAGGCCATATTGCTTCGCCTCGTCCGCCCACCAGGACGACACGACGTTGAGCGCGAGGCGCCCGCCTGAGATGCGGTCGATATTGGCCGCCGCCTTGGCGAACAGCGCGGGGTGGTGGAAATTGGGGCGCACCGCGACCATCAGCTCGATGCTGTCGGTCACCGCCGCCAGCGCCGCCGCGGTCGACCACGCATCGAGCGCGGGCTGTTCGACACCCTTGATGTCGTTCAAATTCAGCTCGGCGATCAGCGTCAGGTCATAGCCCCAGCGCTCCGCATTCTGCGTCAGCGCCTTGGTATAGGCCCAGCTCGCCTCCATCCCCTCGTCGGGGACGTTGCGAAGCCAGCCGCCGAAAACCGGAGTCCAATAGCCATAGCGCATCAACGAGTCTTCCCAATCTGTTCGATCAGGTAATCGACGAGCCGGTCATGCGGATCCCAGCCGAGCACGTCGAGCGGCTTGGCGACGAAATTGGACAGCGCGTTGATGTCGTAGAAGCGCGCGACGCCGTCGCGGTCGTCGATCATCACCTCGACCCCGCCGACATCGAGATCGACCGCGCGCGCGATCGCCTCGGCGGCATCCTTCAGCACCTGCGACGGCTCGACCGCGGCCATCTTGATCCCCGAGCCGGGGACGACGCACGCATCCGCGGGGCAGAGATCGAACGCGCCGCCGCCTGCGACGTCGATCGCATAGAGGAACTTGCGGTCGAGCGTCTCGATCCGGGTGATCGCGCCACCCCGGACGGGGACATATTCCTGCACCAGTAACACGCCGTCGACGCTGCCCGGCAGGCCATCGTCGGTGACCGCGGCGCGGAGTTCGTCGAGGCTGTCGAAGCGGATGATCCCCGCGCCCGAACCGCCGATATTGGCCTTCACGACCAGCGGAAAGCGCAGCGTCTGCGCCGCGCGACGATGTCGGCGGCGCGGTGGACGACGCGCGTCTCGGGGATTGCGAGGCCGAGCGATGCGATCAGCGACAATTGCCGCGCCTTGGAGGCGTCGATCGCGAGCACGTTGCGCCGTTGATCACGCGCGCACCGGTGCGGCGCCAGTGATCGAGCATCGCCATCGTGTCGAAGATCGGATGCTCGTCGCTGCGCAGGAAGCTCGACATCGCGATCCGGTTGAACACGACGCGCGCCGGCGCAGTCTGGTCCGCGGGGTTCCAGAACCCGTCCGGCGTGGCGCGCGAGAACTCGACGCCGCGCGCGTCGAGCGCCGCGAACAGCGGCACGAACCAGGCGGGATGTTCGTAAAGGACGGCGAGATCGGTCATGAAGCCTCGGATGAATTGAGCGCGCCCTCTGCCACGCCGACGCGGGGACCGCCATCGATAGCGGCTTTGGCCCGATCAAGCCTGGGTTTAGCGAACGGCGCCGGCGCCGGCGGTCGCTTCAATGGATCCGCGGGATCGACCTGCGCGATCTCGACGAGGCACGCTTGCGGCGCGCTCGTCAGCGTGGCGACGATGCGACCGGG